>JBCBIN010000104.1:0-9789 GCA_038524555.1 Cyanobacteria bacterium J06623_7
AAAGTATTAAATATCCAGCGATCTACTAAACCTGTCTCTAAAATAAATCCCCCAGATTTGCCAACTTCAGTGGGAATATAATTAATCAAGGCGGGAACCTGTTCGTCAATCCAGCGTGCGAGCTGCATCGATTTTCTGCCGCCAAAAACAACTACTCCCGGAATAAAAATATCCGAGGTTAGATTGAGCTTAACTGGGTCTAATTCTTGCGGAATGCTAGCAATCGGAATCGGGCGATCGCGAAACAAATCGATGATTTGTCCGGCTGCAATATTGGCTATTTGCCATTCATCACCCCAAAGGTTTTCTGGTAGCGCCTGTGGTGGCGGTTTCTCTAACGCTAGCGGATTATAGTGGGGATTTTGTTGATATTTGTCCGCTAGTACCTGCTTGAGTTGTGGGGTATTTCTCGTAGCTTTGACTTTAATTCCTAAACTGGCGGCGGCGACCGAAATCAAACCTAAAGCCTGGGGACGAAACACCTGAATTTCTTCAGGAAGTTGACCACCATCGACCTCTAAGAGCTTTTGTTTGAGCCATTCTGCATTGGCAGATTCTGCGGTACATTCTGCTAGATAGATTGGTTCAATTTGATGAGCGTTAAGCTCGCCTCCACGACAAATTACTAGTAGCCATTGTTTTTGATTTGCCGCCGCTGAAGGATGATAATAAAAATCCGCTTGCCAGATATTCATTGACTCTATTTATGTTTATTGTTTTATTTGGTTTGGTTCATCTTGTGCCTGGCTGCTAATAGCTTTTAAAGCGATCTCCTGTAACTCTCGATAATTAATTTTGCCGCGACTATTACGGGGAATCTCCTCCAGCTTAATCCAGTGTTTGGGCTGTTTATAGTTGGCTAATTGCGATCGCAGCTGCTGTTTAACTAAGTCTAGAATATTTGTGTCTGAAGCTAAGTCTGAAGTTTTTACTGACTTGGGTACATATATTGCCGTGACTGCCTCTCCCCACCTGGCGTCTGGCATGCCGATCACACACACATCCTTAACTAGATTAGTAGCAGCAATGGCGTTTTCAACTTCCCCAGGAAACACGTTTTCGCCCCCGGTGATAATTTTGTGGCTGGCTCGACCTACTAAGTGCCAATCACCCCGAACATCCTGATAGGCGAGGTCATCCGTAACTAAACTGCGGGTGGGAGATAAGAGCTCCGGATAATAACCCCAACACAAAGAAGTACTGTTAATCGTAATTAAGCCGAGATTGCGGTTAGACTCTGATACCGACTCTAGATTATTACTCGAATGATGCTCGATAGTTACTTGAGCGTGGGGTAAAACTCGACCGTTACTATTATTGCCGGCTAAAAAGTCTGCCGGTTTGAGCGCCATAATTCCCGAGGCTGTTTCTGTCATACCGTAGGTAAGAGCTAGGGGAATCCGATATTCTCTGGCACGATTCAACAAAGACACTGGCGGGGGAGCGCCACCGACTAAGACAGTTTTAAAATCTGTCAGCCATTGGGGATTAACGTCAATTAAATGCTGTAGCTGGGTAGGGACTAGAGAAATAAAGTAGTTAGATTTATTTGCTGTAGTTAATCTAGCCGCAATGGATTTATAGCTACCGAGAATCAAGTTTCCCCGAGTTAAGAGCGATCGCATTAACTGCATCAAGCCGCTAACGTGATAGAGGGGTAAAGTGCAGACAGAATTTATCGTTTCGCACTGAAAAAATTGCGCAAACCCAGAGACAGAAGCGCTGAGAGTTGACCAAGTATGTACGGCAAATTTAATTTTGCCCGAAGTCCCCCCCGTGGGAATCATAATATGCGATCGCCCTGCAAATTCTTTACATTCCCTTGACTGGCTCCATTTATCCCCAGGAGATCTAGTCTCCTTATCGCCCAAAAAAAGATCGGGAACGACTAAATCTAATACCTGACGCCACTCAGACTCCTGCCAATCAGGATTAGTCAGAAATACATTTACCTCCATAACTACCCCCGCCAAAAAAGCGGCAATAAATTCAACAGGATTGCTCTTGGCGATCGCGATCGTTATTTTGCCAGGGTGCTGGGCAATTTCTCGAGCGAGAATATCGATCTGTGCTGTAGTTAATTCGTAAATTGCTTGGCTGGTGTCCTCTAACCCCTCGTCAACGTATTGCAGCCAATGGCGTTTTGTAGCAGATTTTAAACAGTTTAATAACTCATTATTCACGATCTAAACTAAAGACTTTAATTCAAAATAACTAGTTAGATAACTAAAAAGTATTTAGTAGCATCAAATACAATTAAGAGTAAACAACTACTTAATACATGAAAACACCGAAATTTCATTTGGCTTATGCGGAAATAGCTATGTATAAAAACTAATGGCAAAATACAATATTTGCCTGACAATTAAACTACTAATTACCGACTAGATGACTGTAGTTTAAAATCATGTTTGAACGCGCTACTGCTTTTTCTGCCGTGTTTATTTTTATCGCCTTTGGCACTATAGGTAGAAAATATCTCAACTATATCGAAGCCAAAAATCAGATAGAAACTAAACCCGTGACCAGTGCCCAACCAAAAGCTACCGTTTCTAAAAAGTTACCACGCTCCGAATCGACTCCCCCCGATGCATCAGGTCAAAAGCTTCGTTAATTTGTTCCAGGGGCATGGTGTGGGTAACTAAATCATCGATATTGATTTTACCCTCCATGTACCAATCAACAATTTTGGGGACATCAGTACGCCCTCTCGCGCCGCCAAAAGCACTACCCTGCCAGACTCTACCCGTAACTAGCTGAAAAGGACGAGTACTAATTTCTTCTCCCGCACCTGCCACGCCGATGACGGTAGAAACCCCCCAGCCTTTGTGACAGCATTCTAGAGCCTGCCGCATTACTTCCACATTGCCAATACATTCAAAGCTATAGTCTGCCCCACCATCAGTTAACTCCACCAAATATGGCACCAAATCGCCGTCAATCTCTTTAGGATTGACAAAATCAGTCATACCATAGGCTCTAGCCATAGCTTCCTTATCGGGGTTGATATCTACACCAATAATTTTGCTCGCCCCTACCATCTTTGCGCCCTGAATTACATTTAAGCCAATTCCCCCCAAACCAAACACGACGACATTGGCACCAGGTTCGACTTTTGCCGTATTAATTACCGCACCCAAACCAGTAGTTACCCCACAGCCAATCAGGCAGACTTTATCTAGTGGTGCATCAGCGCGAATTTTAGCCAGGGCAATTTCCGGCAATACGGTATAGCTGGCAAAAGTAGATGTTCCCATGTAGTGATAGAGCTTTTCCCCCGCGAGAGAAAATCTACTCGTACCGTTGGGCATAACCCCCCTACCCTGGGTGCTGCGAATTGCTTGACAGAGATTGGTTTTTTGACTCAGACAGTAGGCACATTGACGGCACTCTGGTGTATAGAGGGGAATCACCTTATCTCCTGGTTTGAGGCTCGTAACGCCTTCCCCTACCTCGGCAACAATCCCTGCCCCCTCGTGTCCTAAAATCGTGGGAAACAACCCCTCTGGATCGGCCCCTGAAAGGGTATAGGCATCGGTGTGACATACTCCCGTAGCCTTAATCTCGACTAAAACTTCTCCCGATTGTGGCGCTTCTAACTGTACCGTTTCAATACTTAAAGGTTTACCCGAAGCAAAAGCCACCGCAGCTTTGACATCCATGCTTATCCAATCCCTAGCCGATCTTTTCTTTTGTCTCAGAAATTTTAGCCTAATTCCTCAACCGGCAATTATTTCAAGTTTTTACCAAAGTTTGCAGCATGTAAATAAGTCAGCAATATCCCCAGATTAATTGAAACGTCAAGAGATGTACTTAACTATTAGAATCGTGAAGAATCAATTATGCACCAGCCGAGAGATATGTCATCTTCTGAATCACTCCAGCGCGATCGCCATGCTACAGCCGACAGATTAGCCATTGATTATTTATTAGATCTCCAAGCTCTAGAACAAGATGATATTAAAGAGGTAATTAGCGGTTTACAACAGTCACAGAAGTCTCTGCCCCCCCGCTACTTTTATGATGCTCGGGGTTCGCAATTATTTGAAGCTATCTGTAGTCTACCCGAATATTATCCCACTCGTACCGAAGCTGACATCTTAAAACAACACGGAGCGGCAATTGTCGATCGCACTCAGGCTGTGGAGTTAGTCGAATTGGGCAGCGGTAGCTCGACGAAAACCCGCTATCTATTTGATGCTCATCGCAGTTTGCATACTCCTTTATATTATGTCCCCGTCGATGTTAGCGGCAGCATGTTACAAACCAGCGCCGAGAATTTACTCGAGGATTATCCCCAGCTTAAAATCCAGGGTAAAGTTGCCACCTACAGTCAGGCACTACAGCAGTTAGCTAAAAAATTTATCGGCACCAGAATGATTATCTTTTTGGGTAGCAGTATTGGTAATTTCGAGCGTGCAGAGTGCGATCGCTTGCTGGAAGAAGTAACCCTCGCCCTCAATCCGGGAGACTATTTCTTGCTCGGTGTCGATTTACAAAAACCGGTAGAAATCTTAGAGGCGGCATATAACGATTCTCGAGGAGTCACGGCCGCTTTTAATCTCAATATATTACGGCATCTCAACCATCGTTTTAAAGCTGACTTCGATCTTGATAGCTTCCAACATCAGGCGATTTATAACCCGGAAGAACATCAAATTGAAATGTATTTAGTGAGTCATAAGCCCCAGACTGTAAGCCTGTCCAGCTTAGATTTAACCATTAAATTAGCACCAGGAGAAAGAATTTTAACTGAAATATCCCGTAAGTTCAATCTGGCTCAGATGGAGCAATATTTAGGCGATCGCCATTTGAATCTTGTGCATGCCTATAGTGATTCCCAAGAATGGTTTGGTTTATTACTCTGTCAGTTTAATGCTTAATTACCAACGTCAAAACAACTATAGATCGAAGTTTCAAAGGGCTTTAATTTCTCAGGTAAGTCCATTAACGTTTCGGAGACATAATCGGTAGATAACATCACTCGCCAACCTTGCCATTCGATCTCTTTGTCTAGCTTCAATATGATTTACCATAAATATTTAATAGAGCGATCGCCCGACAATTTCTCCCACCAAGATTAATGGGGTGAAAAAAGATACAATTATTCAACAACCGTGGTTGATTCTCAAGTATTCTCACCTCTAGCTGATTTTTTGTCGTGGATACCTTTCAAAGCAGTTCCGTCACTTTTGATTCGATTGATTCAGCCCTAGCCGACATTAAAGCCGGTCGCTCGATCGTGGTTGTCGATGATGAAAACCGCGAAAATGAGGGCGACTTAATTTGCGCGGCACAGTTTGCTACCCCCAGCATGATTAACTTTATGGCGGTAGAGGCTCGGGGCTTGATTTGTCTAGCGATGACGGGCGATCGCCTCGATGCTTTAGACCTGCCCTTGATGGTAAGCAAAAACACCGACAGCAATCAGACAGCTTTTACCGTAAGTATTGATGCTTCCCCCAAGCTAGGAGTGACTACGGGGATTTCTGCTGAAGATCGCGCCCGCACAATTCAGGTAGCGATTAACCCTGCCAGCATTCCCGATGATTTGGTGCGTCCAGGACATATTTTTCCCCTCCGAGCCCGCACTGGTGGGGTCTTAAAACGCGCGGGACATACTGAAGCCGGAGTCGATTTAGCGCGGCTAGCGGGACTATATCCGGCGGGAGTCATTTGCGAGATTCAGAATGCCGATGGTTCGATGGCGCGGCTACCCCAGTTAGTTAAGTATGCGAAGGAACATGATCTGAAGCTGATTAGTATCGCCGACTTGATTAGCTATCGCCTCAAGCACGATCGCTTTGTTTACCGCGAAACCGTTTGTGATTTTCCCAGCCAGTTTGGCAGCTTTAAAATTTATGCCTATCGTAATGCCCTCGATAATACCGAACATTTGGCGATCGTTAAGGGAGACCCCACCGAGTTAGCTCACAAGCCGGCTATGGTCAGGATGCACTCAGAATGCCTCACGGGAGATTCCTTAGGTTCGATGCGCTGTGACTGTCGGATGCAGCTTCAGGCAGCACTAAAAATGATTGAGGCTCATGGTTTGGGGGTGGTAGTTTACCTGCGACAGGAAGGACGCGGCATTGGTTTAGTCAATAAGCTCAAGGCCTACACTTTACAGGATATGGGTTTGGATACGGTAGAGGCGAACGAACGTCTGGGATTTCCCGCAGATCTGCGGGATTACGGCATGGGGGCGCAGATTCTCAATGATTTGAGCGTCAAGCAAATTCGTCTAATTACCAATAATCCACGTAAAATAGCTGGTTTAAAAGGATATGGTTTAGAAGTAGTTGATCGCCTACCCTTACTGATTGAAGCCACCGATTACAACTCAGAATATCTGGCTACCAAAGCTAAAAAGTTAGGTCATTTACTCCTCCAGACCTATCTCTCTACCGTAGCTATTTCCTGGAAGTCGGGGGAAATTTCTCCCGAAGCTCAATACGATAAGCTCGATAAAATTCGCTATTTGGCTCGACAACAAGATTTTCTCGTCCAGTCAGAAGCCCGACCCATTGCGATCGCCTTATTTAGCCACTCTCATCTTATTTTTCACCTGGGTTTTGATCAGGCAAACCTTGCGGATGCCAACTGGTTTCGAGACTGCAATCATCCCTATCTAGCCGGAGTTTTGAACTTTCTCGATCTGCTCGGGCAATGGGACGACATAGAACGTCTAGAATTTTTAATCGCCCCAGGAGACGATCCAATGTCGAGTCTTCAGGTTAAATTAGACCGACAGCAGTATAGTTTAAACGTTCTACCTTCGACATTATGTCAAACCATTGAAGAGCAAATTATTTATAGCTTCCGGCGCGAATCTAATTGATTTGGTAGTCAATCCAGACTATTATTTGGAGCAATTACCCACGAAGATTAACTTTAATGACTATTGATATTCTGGAGCAGGAATACCTAAGTAAGAATCTAGAGCCGCAAACTTTTCATCCTGGAGCAATGCTTACCTTTACAGCCGAACATTATTGGCTGCTACGAGAAGGTGTGGTCAAAACCTATACTTGGACAGAAGAAGGAACGCCGATTTCTTTCGGCTATTGGAGCACCAACGATCTAATTGGCTATCCCACTTCTCCTTGCTATCCTTTTTATGCGAAGTGTCTGACCAAAGTTGAAGCCGGATTTATTTCTGCCGCGCAAACCCGCAAAATCATTACTCTGGTTCAGCGTCAAATTATTCAAAACGAAGAAATACTGTTTATCTTACGTGCCGATAAAATGTATCAGCGGCTCAAGCAGATTTTAATCTGGCTCGGTCAGAAATTTGGTCGAGAAGTTGGTACGGATAGAGTTATTCAGCTCAGGTTGACCCACCAAGATTTAGCCGAACTAATCGGCGCGACGAGGGTAACAATTACTAAGCTAATCAATCAGCTTGAAAATGAGGACTTTTTATTTCGACCTAAAAGAAATACTATCGCCCTGCGCCAGAGTTTTCCAGAAATATCTATCTAAAATCGGCTTTATCATCATACTCTGCTAACATTACCTACAAAAATCATTGTCTTCATCCTATGGCTTCTTCGATTGTCAGTGTTCAAAATGCAACTCAAAATTCACAGCAGTTGATTATAGATCGCGGTAGCGAAGACATTCGGCTAAGCGGAAAATTAACTATTCCGGGGGACAAATCAATCTCCCACCGGGCGTTAATGCTGGGCGCGATCGCTGAAGGAGAAACTGTAATTGAGGGACTCCTATTGGGAGAAGACCCCCGCAGCACTGCCGCTTGTTTTCGGGCTATGGGTGCAACTATTTCCGAGCTAAATCAAGAGCGCGTTAGGGTCACAGGGGTTGGTTTGGGTAATCTCCAGGAACCACAGGATATTCTCGATGCGGGTAATTCTGGTACGACCATACGTTTAATGTTGGGCTTGCTGGCTTCTCATCCCGACCGCCTTTTTACCGTCACGGGGGATAGTTCTTTGCGATCGCGCCCAATGTCCCGGGTAGTTAAGCCGCTAACGCAGATGGGAGCGAGTATTTGGGGTCGTCAGGGTAATTCTCTCGCTCCTCTAGCAGTAAGAGGTAGGCAGCTTCAGCCGACTCACTATCATTCACCTATCGCCTCCGCCCAGGTAAAATCTTGCATACTCTTAGCTGGCTTGATGGTGGATGGCAAGACTACCGTTACCGAACCGGCTCTTTCCCGTGACCATAGCGAACGCATGTTGCAGGCTTTTGGTGCTACTTTAGATATCGATCGCGACACCCATAGCGTTACTTTAACCGGGCAGCCTACTCTCAAGGGTCAAAAGGTAATCGTACCCGGAGATATTAGCTCGGCGGCGTTTTGGCTGGTGGCGGGGGCAATTATTCCCGATTCAGAACTATTAATTGAGAATGTCGGCGTCAATCCGACTAGAACCGGTATCTTAGAAGCTTTAGCCATGATGTCTGCTAATATTACCCGCGAAAACGAACGGGTGGTGGCGGGGGAACCCGTTGCCGATCTTAGAGTCAAGCATTCTCAGCTACAGGCTTGTGAAATTAAGGGAGATTTGATTCCCCGACTGATTGATGAAATTCCCATTCTGGCAGTTGCTGCCGCTTTCGCTGAAGGAACTACCGTGATTAAAGATGCGGCAGAATTAAGAGTTAAAGAAAGCGATCGCCTGAAGGTAATGGCGACGGAGTTGGGCAAAATGGGGGCGAATATTCGCGAACTGGAAGATGGATTAGAAATTACCGGTGGAGAACAGCTACAGGGAGCAGAGGTAGACAGCTTTACCGACCATCGCATCGCCATGAGTTTGGCAATTGCTGCTTTGAATGCTAGCTCAAAAACTACTATCCATCGCGCGGAAGCGGCTTCGATTTCTTACCCTAATTTTGTTACGACTTTAAAGTCGATTTTACCGCAGTAGAATTGCCGTGGGTTTATCTCCACAGTACTACAGCCGTTTTCGGTTGACTAGATCTCGTTGGCAACAAACCGGTTTGCAATAGGATTCATTCCGGCGAAAAACGCTGTAAACCGCTCTCTTTTCGCTTTGACATTTAGCTCTGCTTTGGCTCGACTCAATGAAACGTGGAGTAAAACCGAACTAGCTTATAGGGACAAGATAAAAGAAAAAGTATGCTTATTATCCTTGTATCATGTCGCACTCGTAACAGTTATTTGTACCATTTAAACCCACAAGTAATGGTTACAAATATATAGTGCAGATAATTAACTCAACAATAATTAAATCTTGCTAAAGAAATTATGAGAAATCAACTAAATTGTGGCAACTTTTTGCTCGGAATGTAAAGGAGCGATCGCTACTTTGAGTTTAGCTGGAGTAAACTTTAGAGATGTATTTTTATTACATTGTGTTTGCGCGTCAGTGTGGGGCACTTCAACACGACAGTGGCTACAGAGCCAGAAACTTCTGCGGCTGCTAAGATGTAGCAGCATCGGCCTTGAACAGCAGGGACAAGAGCTATTGACATTCATGATTATTCACCGTAATCTATCTAAACAAAAGGGATTCAAAACTTAACCTCCTCCTCTATATCTAATATAGATAAGATTTTAAGTAAGTGAGAAAATTGTCAAAGTACGCAACATTCTTGTCAAGAAACCTTAATCTTTTAGCGACGATCGTACAGATTTTCCTGACAAAGTGTTAAACAAATCGGTTTGACAATGCAGCTAGAAGCTAAGTAAAACTTGGTAACATATTCGCCCAGGTATTTAAAACAATCTGTAGTGTAATTAACTTAATTTGCGGCAGAATATAAACTTAGTCTTAAGATATCTTCAGAGATAGCTAG
>JBCBIN010000105.1:0-9720 GCA_038524555.1 Cyanobacteria bacterium J06623_7
AGATAGCTAAAATATCTCCAAAGCTTTTACAAGTAGGCACTTAGCTAATAGAAAGCAAGCAATATTTTTTCTCTTAATTTATCGATAATCAGAATAATGGTCTTGATAAACAAATTATTTAGAAGCAAAGTTGGGGCAGCTTTTTTGGGTTTAACCCTGGCAATCTCGCTCCATAGCGTTGCCCAAGCGGAAAGTGTTCGGTCTCGGATCGATAGCATAAATTTCTTGAGTCGCGATCGCCCGATCCTCGCTCAAGTCTACAGGCAGATCCGCTATGACCGTAACTACTACCAACAGCTATCCCAAGCAGACCAGTTTTATCGTAAGGGAGAATTGAGTAAAGCCAAAGAGATTCAGCGACGGGTGAAGCCGGGATTTGACCCCACCGCTGTTTTGCCTCCCGCTTTTGATAATGTAGGTCAGCTTAACGCTAGGGGGCAGGAGTACTGGCGTATTGCCAATAATGCGATCGATCTCGATCCTGAGATAGAAGAGGAAATTACCAGTCAGATTTTTGAACCACTGCAAAAATTAGTTAAGGAAAATCCCGGTTTTGTTCCAGGTCATATTTTGCTGGCGGACACTCACGATTTATATAACGAGAAGAAGGAGGCGCTGGCGGTTATCGAACGGGCATCGGAGATGTATCCGACTCGGGAAGATATTTTAGAAACGAAGCTAGACCTGCTATTGCTTTATGGTAAGCCTTTGGAAGCATCGATCGCCACGAGAGAATTTGTCTATCGCAATCCCAATCATCCCAAGAGCAAAGCCTACGACCAAGCGGCTGAAGAATACTTTGCGGAGTATAAGCGCAACCTCGACCGTAAAATCACTCGTAACGGTATCCTCGGTACGGTAGGACAGGTAGCTACGGGAAATGAAGCAGGGGCGATCCAAATTGGTCAGGCTTTGTTGGCAGGAGAAGCCGCCGCCGGACAGTCTTTTGCCCAAAGTATTAAGGCTCAGTCCACGATGGTCAATAACTCCCAGCAGCTTAAATATCTCGATGGTATCGGTCAGAGATTGGCTAAATTGATGGGACGGGATGAGTTTGAATATGAGTTTAATATTATTGAAGATCCTACTCCCAATGCTTTTGCCCTACCCGGCGGTAAGATATTTTTCCATACAGGAATGCTCCAGTTAATGGACTCGGAAGCTGAGTTAGCCGGAGTATTAGCCCACGAAGTCGCCCACTCAGTACTATCCCACAGCTATAAGCGGATTGGTGAGTCGGCTTTGACCGGAACCGCAACTAACTTGATTGGCAGCATCTTGGGTAGGGAAGCTGGTGCAGTTTCTAACGTGGGTAATCTGTTATTAAGTCAGAAATTCAGTCGCGATAAAGAAAAGCAGTCGGATATTTTGGGCTTGAGAGTTTTAGATGCGGCAGGATATTCTGCCGATGGTTTATATAACGTCATGGCTAAACTTAAAAGAGTATCTGGCGGCGGAGCAAATCTGTTATCGAGTCATCCCGCACCAGAATCAAGAATGCGCTATCTAGAGGAACTAATTCAAACCAATGGCTACAATCGCTATGGTTACGAAGGAGTCGATGAATACCGTCGCGTATTTCCTCGTTAAACGGCACTCAAGGGATTTCTCCGGGCGAGGAACTGTTCGCCTCACAAGAGAATCAAATAGATGAACTAAATAGATTCAGCCTGACGGATTAGAAACTGTTCTCGGTTGAATTCTTTTTGTTCTTCAGACAGTACGCCATAGTTATCGATGGGTAAGCGCATATCCCACTGAGTTTCCGCAAACATGAGTAAGTTAGCCGTCATGACTAAACCCGTCGCTAAAAATTGCCAGCCAAGACACAGAGGTAAGATAGCTATTCCCAAGATATGAAATAACCCAGCCATAATGAAGGCGCGCGATCGCAAACCAATACCGGTGCAAAAATAACCAACGGCGCTTAAACCAAGCCAAAGATGACACAGATGCATCAAAATATCTGCCGAACCGCCATAAATACCGTAGTCGGTAATTGCTATGCCTCCCAGCATCAAAACCACCCAAGCATAGAGCACCCAGCGCAGACGTTCTACCTTAACCCAAAAATAAGTTAGAGTTCCCATGGCAATCGTACCGGCGATCGTCAATAACGACCAAAAAAACGCCTGAGTTCGCCAGTCAATGGGCGCAAACTGAGCCGTAAAAAAAATAACGGCGGTAATTATGCCCCAAACGACAAAAACTTGGTCGATGCGGGTATAAATATTGTTAAATAAGGTTTTATTACTAATCTGTAGTTTGAGATTGAGTAATCCCTGACGATCCTGAAAATCTAAGGCATGCTGCTTGCGACGGATAATTGGCTCGGCAGTATTAAACAAAGACATTGTAAAGCTGAGTAAAAATAAGTTGTATAACTTTGGTCTGATTTATTTTTCTTCACAATTATAGAACCATCTGTCCCTAGATAGAGCTAGAAAACCGGGCAAAAAAAATACGGCTTTCCTCTCTGTAGTCCCAATGGGAATAGTCAGGAGGATAAGCCGCGCTCTCTCTCTTTATCAGCTAGACGAGGGTTTGGGTTGCCGTCCAAATTGTCCAGCCATCAAAGAGCCAGAGTACCATGGTGCAGGTAAAGAGAATTAGGTACATCCAGGGTTGAGCCAGAGGACGAACATCGACCGTATCTATGCCTGTTTTTTCGGCGACGATGTTTACCATTTTATTAAAGCCAGCAATCCGCATCGGCAGCAGATAGGCTTTCTCGGCGGTGGGAGAAGTGAAATAGTAAACCAAGCCTCCCTGCCCTGTAGTCCGCATTCTCAGGTTGTCGATTTCCTGCCAGTTTAACGACCAGCCTTTGCGAAAAAAAGTTGGCACCCAACGGGGATAGGCTACTTGAATTTTCTCATCATCTAAGATGACCTGTTCGCTTAAAACACCATATAAAGCGATCGCACCGAAGACAATGCCAATCCACAGCAGCCAGGAAGGTACGGGAGCGCTGGTAAAGTCGGCTAAGAAAGGTAGAGGTACGGTTAGACCCACGTAGAGACAGAGGAGAGTAATGCGGATGATAGGAGATATTTTAAAAATGTTCACTTTTAATTGTCAGTCTTGGTTGTTAAATTTTTGATCGCGAAATTTAAATTGCTATTTACAGTTTATTCCCAGCCATTTCCGTTCCTAACTGAGGTTAAATGCAGCCAGCAGAATACCCTAAAATTTTAAGCTAAACCTTGCTTACATAGAAAATTAGAGTTTTGGGGCTACTATATGCCCAGTTAACTAGACTGAGTCTGACAATTGTTAACTGTCAATTGTCAATTTTCCATTAATAAACCCAGACATAGCTGCCGAAAATGTTCTCCCCTAGCTTCAAAACTAAGATAGCGATCAAAGCTAGCACAGGCGGGAGAGAGCAAGACCACTTTTGCCCGATGCTTTTGAGCCAGAGGGATACTTTTTGCTACGGCATTTTCCATCGTCTCGACAATTTCATAATTATGGTAGTCGCGATCGCTTAATTTACTAGCAAAGCTCGATGCAGCAGTACCAATCAATAAAACATATGCAGCATTGACTTTAATGCGATCGATCCAGGGGATAGCATCTCCGGTTTTTTCCTGTCCTCCCGCAATCAGAATTGCTGGTGTCGATACCGAACTGAGTCCTACTTCGGCGGCGTCGTAGTTAGTTGCTTTACTGTCGTTAATTAGCTTGATTCCCTGATAGGTACAAATTTCTTCTAGACGATGCTCTACTCCCTTAAAAGTAGAAATAGTTTGAGCGATCGCTTCCTTATCGATTCCGGCTAATTTGGCGGCGGCGACAGCAACCAAGAGATTTTGTAAATTATGTTTGCCGGGCATTTTAAATAAAGATACAGGGGCAATCAACTCGTCAAAAGCGACAATCCAGCCATCCCGCAGATAGACCTCTAGCCGACGACCGTCTGAAAAACTATCTTTGCCCTCAATGCTCGTCCAGACCGTTTCCGCTCCCCATTCTTGAGCCTTAGCCTGAAGAAACAGATCGTCACCATTAATAATTTTATGTTGGCAGCGATGTAGCAATGAAGCTTTAATTTGATAGTAGTTTTCTACCGTCTGGTGACGGCTTAAGTGGTCGGGGGTCAGGGTGGTAAAAATACCAATCCGTGGTGCCAAATGGTGGGAGGACTCAATTTGATAGCTGCTTAATTCGGCAATAATCCAGTCAAAGTTACTGTCTGAATTATTAAAACTTTGTCGGGCTAATTCTGAGGCGGCGTTGCCAATATTGCCACAGGCAGGAGCATTTAACCCAGCATGCTGAAAAATAGCTGCTACCAGCGCTGTAGTGGTGGTTTTACCGTTAGTTCCCGTAATTCCTACCCAGGGTACGCGATCAAGATAGCGCCATGCTAATTCAATTTCGCCAATAGTTTCGATCTGCCGTTCCCTGGCCTGTTTTAAAGCCACAATATCCCAGGGAACCCCCGGACTAACCACGATTAAATCTGGAGTACCGGCCGTTAAAACCGTACTGTTTAACCTGACCTTAATTCCGGCTTGTTCTAGTTCGTGCCGAGATTCCTGTAGCTGAGGTGCATTGGCTCTCGATGCAATTTGTGATTCCGTTGCCGAATCGACTAATGTTGCTTGCCAACCAGCTTTGTTGAGTAATTTGGCTGCAGCAATTCCCGATCTTCCTAATCCAACAATTTCAACCGTGGGCATATATTCTGTCGTGTAACCATTCCCATAGAATGTTAGCTTACTTTGACAGGTTAGCAATTGCATTTCATCGTCATTGCGAAGTAAAGGCTTTTGCGGCGATCGCCCGTCAGAGCTTAATAAAAGTTAAAATTACCTCTATAGTTAAGGAAGTATTTCTGCAACTAATGAGTTTAAACATGTCTCGTCTTCTATCGTCTCGTTTTCTATCAATTATTTTTGGTCTAATTATTACTACTACCCTGAGCTTATACTCCCTACCGGCACTGGCAGCGACGGGATTAACCAACGGTCTTTTAGCACCCTGTCCTAGTTCTCCTAACTGCGTTGTCAGTCAGGATGGCGATGCCGAACATATGGTTGAACCCATTAGCTATCAAGGCGATCGCCAAGAGGTAAAAGAAGCCCTGCTTAAAGTCCTGTCTGTAGTTCCTCGCACTGAGGTAATCGAAAATAGCGATAACTACATTCGTACCGAGTCTACCAGCCGTATTTTTAAATTTGTCGATGATGCGGAATTCTATTTTCCTGAAGAAGAATCGGTAATTCAGGTGCGCTCGGCATCGCGAGTTGGCGAATCAGATTTAGGTGTCAATCGCCGTCGAATCGAACAAATTCGTTTGGCATTAGCCGACTTGCTCGGTAACTAACTTTGTTTCTTGAAAGCTAGTAATAAATAAACTAAATTTAATCTGAACTGCCGTTATATTGCTCTTTGAGCGCCGCCAGAGATGCCCAACGACTATCAACATGTTTCTCTTCTATCGTCTCTTTCTGACTCGCCCCGGGGCAGTTATCGCCACAGACTTTTCTGAGGGGTAGAGCCAGAGATAGCTGCTCGAATAGCCAGGTTTCCGGGTCGTAATGTCCGTTAGGAGGCAAAGTTTCCGACAGATCTTCTAAGGATACTTCTCTTTCGTTGGGTATGTCTGTTGCGTTCTCTAATTCTGACTCGAGCCAGATTAACTCGCTAGTGTCGATCGCCAGTCGGTGATTGTAATGCTGTAGACAGCGATCGCAAACTAGAGTAGTGATTGTTTCTGCTTGGGAGGTTATGTCGAGAAAGTTACCGCCGTGCCGTACCGAGATAACTCCCTTAACGGGCACGAGAGTATCTAAACCTGCAATACTATCATCAACAATAATTTCTGCCGTACGCTTGGGCGCTTTGAGCAGATGAGGAATATAGATCGGTTCCATAATTTATTTCTATGATGTACTGGGTCTAACCGTGGCAAGCAAAGTCTGACTTAGTTCTATTCTGGCAGTACGATCAGCTTACGATTTGGTTCTTGTCCACGGCTTTCACTTTTTAAACCCGGAACATCTTCCATTAAGAAATGAATTTGTTTTCTTTCGGCAGAAGATAAACCGGGAATTTCTACCTCTTCCCCCGTAGACTGTACTCGGGCAATCGCTTCTTGAGTCCAGGTGGCTAGCTCTTGGTTGCGTTTAACTCGATAACCGTCAATCTCGACCGTAAAAGAGTTTTTTGCTTCTTGGTCTACTCCTAAGTTAAGCACTGTGTTGGCTAGATATTGAATGGCATCGATATTTTCGCCCTTATTACCAATTAGCTGTTGCTTTTGCGCCTCCGTCAAGTTTTGACTGCTAATGTTTAACCAATTAGAGTTTGAATCGGCTGTTACCTCAAACCCATCTGTCTCGACTGCAGCAGCCATGCCCATGTGAGCTAATAGCTGCTCCAACCATTCTTTTCCCGAACTCAATTGATTTTCCACAGTAGTTGATGGTAGTTAACCTGAAGTTTTTTCCTTCTTCTTAGAACGTTTGCGTTCAAAAGGTAGGGCATCTCTGTTGCTCGCCGCTTCCGCCTTTTCCTGTTCGTCGAGAATCTTTTGTAAGTTATCTGGTAAAGGTTCGCGCATTAAGAACCAGGTTTGACCGGTCTGGAAGAAGTTAGCCACTACAATGTACATCAAAACCCCAGCCGGTAGGGGGAAGAATAAGAACATCCCGCTAAATAGCAGAGGAGTAATTTTATTAATTGCCTGCTGCTGGTCGGCTCCAGGAGCGTTCTGAGCGCCGCTCATTTGCTGGTTAACGTAGATACCCACGCCAAACATCAAGACCATTGCTAGGATATCGAAATTGATACCGCCATCTTCGTTAGTTACACCAACACGACCCAGTTTTTCAATAAACAAAAATCCTGTATTAGCAGCAATACCAGGGATAGTAACCTGAATAGTCGCGTCGCCGGGTTCGAGAGCAGTAATTGTCCCGTCTTCATTAATTCTGATTCGCTCGGAGCCTTTAGTTACTTCGTAGGTTGCCTTGAGGTCTTTATCATTCTCAGGATATTCTGCCAATAAAGTATTGAGAGACTTGCCGTCGGGAGTCTGAAATTCAACTTTAGTTGTTTCACCTACAGCAACTTTGCTACCACCGGGTAACATGGCGGCAATTTTTTCATGTACTCCGTCATCGATATAAATATTTTTAGGCTTCGTGGCAAAAGGCTGAGGGGCAATGCGCTCGATCTGTTCCTGAGGCAGAATCTGCACGTTGACATCATATGGAGTGTTGGTGAACGGCGATCCTCTCAAAGTTGCAAACAGAGCAAACAGAATCGGCATTTGTAAGACTAGGGGCAAACAGCCAGCCAGAGGGTTCCCAAACTCCTGCATTAGCTTCGCCTGTTCTTCCCGCTGCTTCTCTGGGTCGTTTTTATATTTCTGCTTAATTTGCTCTTGTTTTTCCTTCATTAAAGGCTGAACAATTTTCATTTTTCGCATGTTGCGAATTTGTCCTGCGCTGAGAGGAACTACCGCAAAACGAATCACAATCGTTAGGGCGATAATTGCAAAACCATAGCTCGGAACTAATCCATAGAAAAAATCCAGGATTGGAAGCATGATGTTGTTTGAAAGGAAGCCGATACCAAAATCCATTTTTTAATCTGTCCAGCCTTTTGACGGAATAACTATAATTGCCAGTCTAGTTTAGTCGATCGCCCAGGGGGAAAACCGACCTAAACTTAATCTTGATGCGATGGTGTTAGTTAACTCTGATCGCTTCTAAGGGTCTGCCTGTTTTGTCTGCTGCTCGTTCGGAAATGTAGTCGTAGATTTCTCTAAACTGAGGCACAGCACGCATCTCTAAGCGGCTTTTATCTCTTAGGGTAATGACCAAATCTCCCCATAAGCCCACACCCCGAGGAACTTTTACTACTTTAACTACCTCAGAATAAATAATATCTGTTCTTTGAGTGCCTCTCCAACCACCGATAACACAGATACGGCGATCAGTAATTCGGTAACGCAACCACAAGGCACGGACAATCGCACCAACGGTGAGGGGAATACAGATGACTGTAAATGCTAAAAATATATTAAAAATTAAATCCCCAACGTGGGGGCCACCTTCGTAATAAACCTCTTCTTTAATACCCATTGATTATTTTTGTTTCTTTTAATAACTTTTCTAATTCTCGCAAAAAATGTTCATAATTGCATTCAATTGCCTTGGGCTTGACGATAATTACGACTCGCCAACCGGGATTAATTTGCCTCAAGTGAGTCAGAATAACCGCCTTTAGCTGCCTTTTTAAGCGATTGCGCACTACGGCCTTCTTGCTGACTTTCTTACTTATAGAAATGCCAAATTGGCTAGCGGTGGTGGAATCCGCACTTCGAGAATTAGAAGCCAAAGCGATCGCCGTAAGATGAGGACTGTAACGACGGATGCCCTGTGCGTAAACAGCCCTATAATCTGAACGATTTCTTAACCGATAGGCTTTTGGTAGTCCCAATGTCAATAATCGGGCTAAACTGCTAGGCGATGACGACCTTTCTTACGACGAGAGGCAATTACTCTTCTGCCGTTGCTGGTGCGCTTGCGAGCGCGAAAACCAGACTTTCTTTTTTGCTTGCGGGAAGTTCCGCCTAAGGTACGCTGTGTCACTGACTATTTCCTCGATAAACTACAAAATGTGCTTGACAAAGCGAAGGAGTTCGTTGTAGGTGTTTCACCCATTAAAGAAACTGCTTCAAGAAAAGCCACAATCTTAAATTGTACAATAAAATTACTGACCCCGCTTTAGCTAGTAGCTAGATATGAGCCATGAGCTTTAAACCATAAGTTAGCTAGAAAAATAGCGATCGCCTAACTTGTGAACGATTAAATTCCTGTTGACTGTCCTAAAGGATACCTCTTCCCTAAAGAACTCGCTTCGCTTCGCGCATATTGACTGTTGACTGAATTAGGGGTTAATGCTGATAACCCAAGCACCAACTCGTTCGGGTACGGGAGCGCCAACCGCCGGAACCACCTGAGCGTAAAAATAATAGGTACCGACATCAGGATTCTTCGCACCAGAAAACACTAGTTCGAGTTTTTTCGCATCGACTAAAGGCTCGGCTAAATCTATCTGCACAAACTGATTTTCTTCGTCCCAAACGACATTCTTTAGAGGTAGAGACTTATCTTTTTTACCGTTAACTCTAACCTCAATTTTATCGGTGTTAAACTTACCGTCAAAATAGTCGGGATAAGAAATAACAAACTGAGTCGCGCCGTTAACCAGTTTTTTCTTGGGGATTCTGAGACGATAGCGATCTCGATTATCGGCAATACCACCAAAGTCTAGATAGTAGCTGAGGATATCTACATCTCGGTTACCAAAAATAACTAAACCAGAACCACCTTGAGCCGTAGCCACAGTATGAACTCCCGCAACAGTGCAGCTAGCCAAAGCTAGAGTAGCCAGGAGAGATTTAAAATAAGATTTGGAGGAAAACATAATTATTTTGACTAAGTGTGAATCTATTGCCGCTAATACTTTAAACTGCGTGGAGACAATGTCACGTTGCTCTACAATCTAATCTCACAACTATTTAAAGTTAATTGCGCTTAGGTTATCAAAAATTCTGACGTAAGTTAGGCAAAAAAGTGCCACTTATCTGGCTGTCAGATCGTTTTTGAGCGTTGGTTATTAAAGTGATGAGAGTTTGTCTTGCTCGTTTTTTATTTAGCGATCGCATTAAAAAGACAATATAAACTTGACATTCAA
>JBCBIN010000106.1:0-9720 GCA_038524555.1 Cyanobacteria bacterium J06623_7
ACGATCCTAATTTAATCTTACTAGTTAAAGATTATCTTGAATTTAGAGGCTACAACGTAGACACAGCAGAAAACGGCAGAGAAGCGCTAGAGGTTTTAGATCATGTCGTGCCAGATATGATTATTTGCGATGTCATGATGCCCGAGATGGATGGATATACTCTAGTCAAACATATTCGCGAAGAACCTGTTACCAATCGTATCCCCGTGTTGTTTCTCTCTGCCAAGGGTCAAAGCCAAGATCGAGTTAAAGGCTTGAATGAGGGGGCTGATGTTTATATGTCTAAGCCTTTTGAACCGGAGGAACTAGTCGCCCAGGTAGAGTCTTCTCTCAAGCAAATTAAACGCTGGGAACAGGGACGTCCTAAAGGATTGGACGGCGCGCCGACTATTATTGTTCCTCACAACGTCGAACTAACTCCAACAGAGACTAAGGTAGTTCAGCTCGTGGCGAAGGGCATGGCTAACCGAGAGATTGCTAATCAGCTCAACGTCAGCCAGCGCACGATCGAGAGTCATGTGTCTAATATGCTAAATAAAACTAGTTTAAACAACCGTACCGAACTCGCACGTTGGGCGATTGAAAGCAGTATGGCATAAGAGTTTAGGTTTCATTAGAAGTAAATACGAAAAAAAGTTTTCAGTTCGTTGAATAGTCTGTTATTATATATTTCTAGTGCTGGCGTAGCTCAGTTGGTAGAGCAGCTGATTTGTAATCAGCCGGTCGCAGGTTCAAGTCCTGTTGCCAGCTTCAGAAATAGTCCTAATAGTAGATTTTATCTATCCGAGCGTACTTAGTTGTACAATTGACAGTTGTATTTGACCGAACAGACTGTGATTGAACGCTACACCCTGCCCGAGATGGGCGAAATTTGGACTGATAACTATAAACTTAAAACGTGGCTACAGGTTGAAATAGCAGTCTGTGAGGCACAAGCAGAGCTTGGCTATACACCACAGGAAGCTGTTGACGAAATAAAAGCTAAAGCAAATTTCGATCCTCAAAGAGTATTAGAAATTGAAGCGGAAGTGCGTCATGATGTAATTGCCTTTTTGACTAACGTAAATGAATATGTTGGCGATGCTGGTAGATATATTCATTTAGGTTTAACTAGCTCAGATGTCTTGGATACGGGATTAGCGCTACAAATGGTAGTCAGTCTCAACCTTATTCTAGAGCGGTTGGAAGAATTAATTCAGGCAATTCGTTATCAGGCACAGCAGCACCGCTATACCGTTATGGTGGGTCGTTCCCACGGTATTCATGCAGAACCAATCACCTTCGGCTTCAAATTGGCTGGTTGGTTAGCAGAGGTATTGAGAAATCGCGATCGCTTGGTCAGACTGCGTAAGGAGATTGCCGTCGGTAAAATCTCTGGGGCGGTAGGTACTTATGCCAATGTCGATCCGCAGGTAGAAGCAATCGCCTGTCAGAAACTCGGTCTAGAACCTGATTGTGCTTCGACTCAGGTGATTTCTCGCGATCGCCATGCTGACTATGTACAGCAGCTTGCTTTGTTAACTGCATCGATCGAACGCTTTGCGGTGGAAATTCGCAATCTCCAGCGAACTGATGTATTGGAAGTTGAAGAGTTCTTTTCTAAAAAACAAAAAGGCTCATCAGCGATGCCCCACAAGCGTAATCCCATCCGTTCGGAGCGACTGACAGGAATGGCGCGAATTGTGCGAGGAAATGCCGTAGCGGCTCTAGAAAACGTCGCTTTGTGGCACGAACGAGACATCTCTCATAGTTCTGTAGAACGGGTTATTTTGCCCGATAGCTGTATTCTGACTCACTTTATGTTGAAGGAAATAACTGGCTTGGTCAAAAACTTGCTGGTATACCCGGAAAACATGCAGCGGAACATGAATGTCTATGGCGGGGTTATCTTTAGTCAACGAGTCATGTTGACTCTAGTAGAGAAAGGCATGAAGCGCGAAGAAGCTTATCGGGTGGTGCAGGGATGCGCTCATGAAGCCTGGAATAAAATTGATGGAGACTTCCGTAAGCTGATTTCTCAGGACGAAACGGTAACAAAAACCCTATCTGAAGCAGAAATAGCTGCTTGCTTTGACCCCAATCATCATTTGAAAAATTTAGACGAGATTTATCAAAGATTGGGTATCTAGCTTGAGTTAAGCGATCGAGATCGCCGGGCGTGTTAATCTACTGTGCGCCCGATTTAAATTAGCGATCGCCGGGATAAAATATTGAGACTTTTATAGTCGTTCTAATTAATTTCCGTACTATTTGTAAGTTGTTAATCCGAGGAATTAGGGATTAGGGATTGGGGATTAGGGAGCAATAGATAGTACGGAAGTTTGTATGTTTTTCATTTGGAATGACTATAGTAATAAGTTGGATTTGTAATAAATTGAATTTTGCTTAAATCTTTTAGGAAATACTATCGAACTGTCGTTTTTATTTCAGCGATCGCATTTTGCATTTTATTTTCTACTCCTATCCTGTCTTCCTCGCCACCAGATACATCTAACCTGCCACCAGCCAATGTACATCCCCTACCCCAATCTTTAGCAACGCTAGAAAACGAGCAAGGAGATTATTTTTCGCAGATAGAAACTACGCCGCTGGGCTATTTAGTTTGGACTAACTTGCCAATAAAAGTTTACGTAGAGTCAATTTCCCCGGAACCCACCGCAGCAAATCAGCGGTTTCAACAGTGGACAGTTGCGGCACAAAAAGCGATCGCCGAATGGAATGTTTATCTAGCCTTAACAGAAATAACTGACAAAAATCAGGCGGATATAATTATCTTGCGATTGCAACCAGAGAGAGAAGCCAAACTAAATCCGGATACGGGCTTATTTGATATACCAAGAGCAGTAGCGGCCCAAACTAACTATAAATTTTATCTAACCGAAAAACCTCAGACAATCGCGATGAGAATGACTATAGAAGTAAGCTCTAACTTTACGGGCGTATCTCTACAAGCCACCATGCGCCACGAATTGGGTCATGCATTGGGAATATGGGGACATAGCCCAAATAAAGATGATGCCCTATATTTTTCCCAGGTAAGTAATCCTCCTGCTATATCTACCAGAGATATAAATACGCTGAAAAAGATTTATCAACAGCCAACTAGATTAGGTTGGAAAATCCCCTAAGCAGATTACGTAGAGATAGGGTTTGTCTTGTCTCTTATTTAGACCGCAGATTCTGAAAGGGATACCAAAACTGACCGATAAAAGTTTTTGGTAATTTCTTAGTCGTACCATACTCAGCGGGCCAATGTTTACCAGGCAAATGATATGTCCCAAACAGGCGATCAAATAAAGGCGTGTGAGCTGCATAGTTAGTGTCGATCGCCGGTGCTTCGGAACTATGATGCCAGTGATGGTACTGTGGCGTAACAATAATATATTTTAAGAATCCCCAGCTAAAGCCCAAGTTGGAGTGAATCACAATTGCCTGTAAAGCAGCGATCGCTACATAAATATCTAAAGCCACCTTTGATGCACCCAAAAAATATAGCGCCAGCATAACTAAGGTGCGCTCTATAAAAACCGTTGTCACGTGCGATCTAGAACCTGCTAGCCAGTCCATAGTTTCTACCGAGTGATGTACTGCATGAAAACCCCACAGCTTGGGAAACTCGTGGTAGATACGGTGTTCCCAATACAGGACGAAATCGGCACACAGTAGCAACAACAAAACTTGAACGGCTAAAGGCATCGACTGCACCCAGCTATGTAAATCGTGACTCATCATCCACTGAGATTGCGCCACCACAAAATTGCCAAACAGCAAGATGGCAGAAATAAGCAAATGATTAAAACAAAAATAGCCGAAGTCTAACTCCCACTCATCCCGCAAAATTAGTTGATGTCGATACTTGGGAAATATTTTCTCCAGCACCGTAAAAATAAATACCGAACCCATAAAGGTCAGAATCAACCAGTCCATCCCTAAAGATAGCCGTTGTGCTGCAACTCCCCGAAGAGGAATGTTATAACCCCCCAAGGCAAAAGCAATGAGAGTAATCGAGATACCCAGAGAACCCAGCCGTTTTTTTCGATTGATGATAAAAGTGATTGCGCCAAACAAGATTGCCAACCACATGCTGTACTTGAGTACCTCTTGCAAAAATACCGCATCATAACCCGCCCGCAATTCTTTTGTAGTTAGATAAGCCGGATAGCGATAAGCCAATACCCCGAGTAAACTCATGCTGCTCAAAAACAAAGAGCCATAGCCACTTATGCGCCCATTACCGAGCTTAAATTCACGATCTGGACGATGGGGTACTTTACGGCGACGATATTGATAATCCATTAACTCAATCCTCATAACGGAAAAGCGATCGACCGCAATATGCCCGATTTCATTCCGTAGTTAACATCTCATTTAATATACTCGAAGCTTATAGCCGCTATATCTGCGCCATGTCACTTAGCGAATTGACACTATCGACGTGAGTTGGATTAATTGAAGCCGCCGTTTCTTTTTTATGCCGCTCTAATTGCGATCTCTGGTTGCGATAACTAGGGCGTGTCATCAATTAGAAAAAAGAGCTTTTTTTGGTCTTTTTACGACCTCCTGCGTCGAAAAATAACCTCCGTAGCATAGCTACTCAGAACATTTTTTTCCTTGTATCTCGAAAAAATACGCTTCGAAAGCTTTCTTCCCCCCAAATGATGACACGCCCTAGTCTAATAGACTTAACATGATTAAACCAAATTCACGTTATTCATTGCTGAGAACTTCTGCGGAAGATTGTTTCGCACTGTTCAAGCCAAAATACTTACCCATATTTTTAATTAAGCTATCGACATAGGTAAACAAGACGGGCACAACTACTAAGGTTAAGAGGGTTGAGGTGGTAAAACCGCCAATTACAGCGATCGCCATCGGACTGCGAACTTCTCCATCAGAACCAAATTCGAGGGCGATGGGCATCATACCGGCAATGGTAGAAATAGAGGTCATCAGAATAGGTCGCAAACGAGATACTCCCGCCGCAATTACGGCCTTACGCTGAGTTTTTCCTTCTTTCAGACCTGCTAGGGCAAAATCTACCAGTAGAATCGCATTTTTAGTTACCAGCCCCATCAATAGGACGATGCCAATTAGGGCAAAAAGACCTAATTCTTTTTGGGTTACTAATAAGCCCAGTAATGCTCCACCGACGGATAGGGGCAGCGCCACCAAAATCGCCATGGGATAAATGAAGTTGTTATAAAGCAGCACGAGAATGGCATAGATACACAAAATTGCCAGACCTAGAGCACTGCCAAAACGAGCAAAGATATCTCGCATAATTTCCGCATCGCCGGAGGGTTCTTCTTTTACCTCGGAGGGTAAATTCTTCATTTCTGGTAGGGCACGAATTTTAGCGATCGCATCACCCAAGGAAATACCCTGAAGATTGGCTTCTACCGTTACCTGTCGGTTGCGATCAAATCTTTCGATGGTGGCGGGACCACTACCCAGACTAATGCTGGCAACTGCCTCTAGAGATACGAGGGAACCATTACGCGACGGGATTTGCAGGTTGGCAAGGGTCGTAATATCCTGGCGTCGATCGGGGTCTATTTGGACGCGGATCGGAATTTGGCGATCGGGTAGATTAAATTTCGCTAGATTAAATTCGTTGTTACCAATCGAGGCTAGGGAAGCAGTATTGGCGATCGCCTGGACGGAAACACCTAAATCGGCGGCTCTTTGAGGATCGGGCTGAATAATCACCTCGGGCTTAACTAGGCTCGTGCTAGTAGTTACATCCACTAATCCCGGAATCTGCCGAATTTTTTTTTCGATATTGTTGGCGGTTGTCTCCAGTATTTGGGGATTGCTGCTGCGGAAGATAAGCGATACATCTTTGTTACTGCCCCCCGCACCACGACTCTGAAAGCTAATTCTGGCTCCTGGAACCTGCTGAAATGACTCTCGCATCTCATTCTGAAACTCTTGCTGGGATATATCCCGTTCGTTTTTGGGAGTTAGCTTAACCGAGAGAGAGCCAGTATTAATATTGTCTTCTGTGCCAATTTCTTGCAGCACACTATCTACTTCCGGTCGTTGGCGAATTGTCCGATCTAGCTCCTTCATCACCGCTGCGGTATCTTCTAGTCGAGAACCCGGCGGTAATTCTACCAAGACTATACTGAGTCCAGTATCCCCCGCATCAAATAGCCCCTTGGGAATAAAGGGAATGAGCTGAAGACTGCCAAAGAAGAAGGTTGCCGCCAGAATTAGGGTGGTAATTCTGTTTCTCAAAGCTAAGTTGAGCAGAAAACGATAGGGCTGGCGCTTGCTCACAGCGCTGGGGTCAAAGTCTTGGGAAGAATTGCTAAAGGCGCGAATAGAGGTTGGATTGAGTTGGGTAATTTCTCGACCTTGAGGGGTAATGTCATAATCTACGCCGCTTAAGGCTCGGAAGCGAGGATATTGAAATGACTGTTTCTTCGGCTTGAGTAGATAGGCACTCAGCATCGGCGTTACCGTTGTGGCAACTAGAGTCGAAAACATAGTTGATACCGCTACCGTCACCCCAAAAGGCTGAAAATATTGTCCGGGTATGCCCCCCATAAAGGCTACAGGAATAAAGACCGCGACGATAGTGGCAGTAGTAGCAACTACCGCCAAGCCAATTTCCCGTGAGGCATCTAAAGCCGCCCGGAAGGGTTTTTTCTTCATTTGTAAGTGGCGATCGATATTTTCGATCATACAAATGGCATCATCAACCAAGTTACCTACTGCTAACGCTAGAGCCAGCAAACTCATACTGTTGAGGGTATAGCCCAGGCTTTTCATCACCCAGAAAGTGGGAATAATCGAGAGGGGAAGAGCTGCCCCGGTAATTAAAGTGACGCGCCAGTCTTTGAGAAATAACCCCACGGTTACTACCGTCAATAGGCAGCCAATCACCAGAGAATTAATTGTGCCTTGATAAGAAGCGCGAATTTCATCGGCGGCGGTAAAAATTAATTCAAGCCGGACATCTGCCGGTAAGGTTTGCTCTAATTCGGCGATCTCTGTCGTTACACCCTCTTCGACCGATACCAGAGTACTACCCAAGCTGCGCCTAACGGCAAATGCCACCACGGGTTCGCCATTAAGCATGGCTGCCGAACGAGATTCGGCAAAACCGTCCGTTACCTCGCCAAAGTTAGACAGGGGCACGTTAGTACCATTGCTCAATTCAATTGGATAGTTGCTCAAGTCACGGACGCTGGCAGCACTACCCAAAGTCCGCACACTCTGCTCTCTGCCGCCAACTTCCGATCGCCCTCCGGAAAGATTGACGTTGAACTGGGCGATCTGAGTATCAATTTCTGTCGCCGTAATTCTATATGCTTGAAGCCGCTCAGGTACGAGATTTACCCTAACTTCCCGCTCGATTCCTCCCAGACGCTCGACCTGTCCCACTCCATCCACATTTAGAAGCTCAGGAATAATCGTTAAATCCACCAGATTACTCAAGTCTTCCACCGATCGCTGGGAAGAAGATACGGCATAAGTAACTACACTCCCCCCGGTAAACTGCAGCTTGGTGACGCTGGGTTCGTCTAAATCCTGGGGTAATTCGGGACGCACTTGGGAAATCGCATTACGGACTTCATTGATGGCGCGCTCGCTGTCTACTCCCAAGTCAAAATTAATTACCGTACTGGAACTACCGTCGGTGACGGTGGAACTCAAATCGTCAATCCCGTCCAAATTTGCTACGGCATCCTCAATTTTTTTGGTTACCTGAGTTTCCAATTCCGTAGGACTTACCCCTCGTTGTGAAGCACGAACGATTACAATCGGCACATCAATATTGGGAGATTCATCAATTCCTAGAGTCAGAAAGGAAATAATGCCAATAATACTCAGAATTAAAAAAGTAACAATCGTCGGTACGGGATTTTTAATCGACCAAGATGAGAAATGGAAGGACATATACTTGCTGCTGAAACTAAAGACGGGAATTGAGCGACGGAGAATTTCTTTATCTATCTTAACGTTATCCCTATTTTGCGCCCGGTAGTGTAGAAAACCCGCCCTGGATGCCCCCACAAATATTGGTAGAATACACTACAATGTACTTATAGTAAAAACTACTATAATTCTGCATAAATTAACTTTATTACTGCTTTTTAGAACTTCTTGCAGTTTGGCACTGACATTTTGCCCTAACTCTCTACCCGAGCTAACTTTATATTTAAGGATTACTAAACTATGTTTACCGCTGCTCGACCCCAGACTTCTGCCAACGAGATTCCCCACGATTTATTTGGGGCGATAAACGAATTGAAAAAAGAGCTAAACGCTGTAGTTTTAGCTCACTACTATCAGGAGGCAGATATTCAAGATATTGCCGATTACTTAGGAGATTCTCTCGGTTTATCCCAACAGGCAGCCAATACTAATGCCGACGTAATTGTCTTTGCGGGGGTACACTTCATGGCGGAGACAGCCAAAATCTTAAATCCCGACAAGCTAGTATTGCTCCCAGATTTAGAGGCAGGTTGCTCCCTCGCCGATAGCTGCCCCCCGGAAGATTTTCGCGCTTTTAAAGCTCGTCATCCCGACCATCTAGTTATTTCCTATATCAACTGTACGGCAGAAATCAAAGCTCTCAGCGATATTATCTGCACTAGTTCCAACGCGGTCAAAATCGTCAATCAAATTCCCGTAGACCAGCCAATTATTTTCGCTCCCGATCGCAATTTGGGTCGTTATGTTAGCGAACAGACAGGACGAGATTTAGTTCTGTGGCAGGGAAGCTGTATTGTTCACGAAACATTCTCAGAAAAGAAAATGGTGGAGCTAAAGATCGAGCATCCCACTGCGGAAATTATCGCCCACCCCGAATGCGAACCGCCGATACTGCGCCATGCTGACTTTATTGGTTCGACCACAGCATTGTTGAACTATTGCCAAAAGAGCCCCAGCGATAAGTTTATTGTGGCTACTGAACCGGGGATTATTCATCAGATGGCAAAAGCCGCCCCCAGCAAGCAGTTTATTCCCGCTCCCGGAATGGAAAACTGTGCCTGTAATGAATGTCCCTATATGCGTCTCAATACCTTAGAAAAGCTCTATCTGGCGATGAAGCATAAAGCCCCCGAAATCACCTTGCCCGAAGATATCCGGGTTGGGGCACTAAAACCCATTCAAAGGATGCTGGAGATGTCTTAGCTAACGCGAACTCAGGATAGGGAGATTAATCTGTGAAGTATAGCTATCAGCTTTTTGGTTATTTGTTTAGGTTCAAGAATTAATAAGCGATTGTACCTTAGCTAATTTAACGATCGCGATCTAGTAAGCGTTTTAGCTCAACCCGAACTCATACTAACTAGATTTATTCTAAATGTTTGACCGTTGGGTCGAACGACCGCCGAACTGTTCCCCCCCCCACTCATGTTCCTGTTCCTATAGCCAAAAGAGCGATCGCTAGTGATTGGGGACGGTTAAACGATTTATTGGGAGAATCTCCACATCCAGATATAGTCGTTCTAATTAATTTCCATACCATTTTAAGTTGTTAGTTCGGGGGATTCATAAAGGATACTGCGATGCGCGATGCGAAGTGAGTCCTTTAGGGCTTCGCATATGGGGATTAGAGACTGGGGATTAGGGAATAATAAATAGTACGCAAGTTCGTATGTTTTTTATTTGGAATACGCTTGGGGTGAATTAACTTCGTTCAAAATTCAATGGTTCTTAGCTCTAAGCTCTAAGCTCTAGGCTCTAAGCTTTTAAGTTTAA
>JBCBIN010000107.1:0-9670 GCA_038524555.1 Cyanobacteria bacterium J06623_7
GATTATTGCCACCACCGCCATTTTTGAGATTACGGGGATATTTTTACTCTTAATTAGCTTTGTGCCCCAGTTCGGCTGGTCTACAGGATTATGGTACGCAATTTTTCATAGCATCAGTGCCTGGAACAACGCGGGCTTTAGTTTATTTGCCGATAGTTTAGTTGGCTATCGTTCTAGCTGGATTATTCATCTCGTTATCCCCGCTCTGGTAATCTTTGGTGGGATTGGCTATCAGGTAATTATTGAGATGTATCTCTGGTCTCAAAGCAAGCTGAAAAGAAAATCGGAACGATTCTGTTTTTCCCTCAATTTTAAAGTGGTGGTCAGCACTACTATCATTCTGCTCGTATTCGGCACAGTAGCCTTCTGGCTCACCGAACTCAATAATCCTGCTACCTTAGAACCTTTTAGCCTTAAAGATAAATTTTTAGCCGCCTGGTTCCATTCCATGAGTACCCGCACTGCTGGCTTCAACAGCATTAATCTGGGAGACATGACCATCGCCGGGCTGTTCATCACTATGGGCTTTATGTTTATTGGCGCGAGTCCTAGCGGTACGGGGGGCGGCATCAAGACTACCACCTTTAGGATTTTATATAACAGCACCAAGTCGGTTTTACGGGGCAAGAACGAAGTGATTTTATATCAACGAGAAGTTCCTAGCACTTTGATTCTCAAAGCCGTAGCGGTCGTCTTTGGGACTGCTGCTTCCATCGTTTTAGTCACCACCATCATTGCTTCGATTGAAAGCGAATTTAGCCTCCTACCCATTCTGTTTGAGGTAATTTCGGCTTTTGCTACCGTAGGTTTATCTACAGGCATAACCAGCAGCTTTGCGGTGGCATCTAAGTTTGTGCTGGTTTTTGCTATGTATGTGGGTCGAGTCAGTATTCTGATCCTAATTGCCGCTTTTATTGGCGATCCTAGCCCTAGCACTTTAAACTATCCCGAAGAAAATCTGCTGGTCGGTTAATGGATGCAGCGTTGCTTTAAATCCAGCTAAGCGAAAATCTCCCCCTGATACTGACCGTAATTATGATATATATATTAAGGATTGTAAAATAAAAGCTATATTCCCAGAATTTTTGTAGCAGTTGCGGACAAGTGTGCTGTTACGCTCAAAAATCGGCAGATTGCTCGTGGCTGTGATAAATATCATTGGCGATCGAGTTCTCGTGTCTATAAATAAAGCTATTTTTAACAATAAACAATAGTTTATTAGGCGGTATTTTACATAAGCCCTAAATAAGTCATCCTTAAACCGTCCACAAAGTTTTATGACAGCAGTAATTTCACCGAGTTCCCCATCTCCTCAATCAAACCAGTTAGCTGATGACGTAAAGCTCAGAGATATTATCAAAACCTTACCCAAGGAAGTCTTTGTTAAGAACCCTCGTAAAGCCTGGACGAAGCTAGTTATCAACGTTATTTGTGTTGCTGCCGCCTACTGGACTGTAGCGGTGTCTCCCTGGTATCTTTTGCCTTTCGCCTGGGTATTCCTGGGTACGAGTCTACAGGGCTTTTTTGTCATCGCTCACGACTGCGGACATCGTTCTTTCTCTAATCGACTTTGGGTCAACGATCTGGTCGGTCATGTTGTGACCTTGCCAATTATCTATCCTTACCATGCTTGGCGGATTTTACACAATCACCATCACAAGCACACAAATAAGCTAGAGGAGGACAATGCCTGGACTCCTTTTACTACAGATGTCTATGACAACGCTTCTCCCGTCTTACAATGGCTCTATCGTCGGATGCGTGGTTGGTTCTGGGGCTTTGGCTCGATCGCTCACTGGGGTAAACTGCACTTCAACTGGAGTAAGTTTGAAGGCAAACAGCGAGAACAGGTTCGCTTCTCAATCTTGCTAGTAGTAATTGGCGGTGGCTTGATTTATGGCACGGTGCTATTTACTCTCGGTATTGCTGGCTTAATTAAGTTTTGGCTCATGCCCTGGTTGGTTTACCATTTTTGGATGAGTACCTTCACTATGTTCCACCACACCATGCCGGAGATTCCCTTTACTCCCGCCGCGGAATGGAACGAAGCCCGCGCCCAGCTATCGGGAACGGTAAACTGTAAGTATCCTTGGTGGGTCGAATTTCTCTGCCACGATATTAACGTACACATTCCCCATCACCTCACTACGGCGATTCCCTGGTATAATCTGCGCCTAGCTCACGCCAGTCTAGTAGAAAATTGGGGCGAATATCTTTATCCCGACTGCACCTTCAACTGGGAGCTAATCCAGAAAGTGACTAAAGACTGTCATTTATATGAAGGAACAAATACTAATTATCAAAGCATCGAAGATTATCGATCGCGCCAGTCAACTGTTTAAAGCTAGATACTAACTAGACAGAATAGTTTCGGCGATCGCCTGAGACAGATAAGATAAATCTAAGTTGATCGGATATGGTAGTAGATGCCATATCCTTTTTTTTGGCTAATACGTCTAATGAGAATTAGCTTCGTGTTCTGAATTAAAAATATATTTTATGGGTCAATATTTTCTGAAGAGATTGGCGATCGCTATACCCACTCTGATTGCGATTAGCCTAATTGTCTTTGCTATTTTAGCTCTAGCACCAGGAGATCCTCTAGGAGAATTTGCCTCCAATCCTGCCATTACGCCAGAAGTAAGAGAAAATATTCGCCGTTCTTTAGGCTTAGATCAACCCACACATATTCGCTATCTCAGATGGTTTACTTCTTTCTTGCGGGGAGATTTGGGCTATTCCTTTAATAGCAGAAGTCCGGTTGCCGAACTATTGTGGCAGCGTTTGCCCACTACCTTGCTAATTGTCGGTACTGCCTATCTTCTCAGTTTGGCGATCGCTTTTCCCCTAGGAATTATCTCTGCCATCAAGCGCTATTCCCTCACCGACCGAGTCGTGACTACCATTGCCTTTTTAGGCTTTTCGACACCGCCTTTTTTTACCGGCTTGCTGTTTATTATTATCTTTAGCGTCCAGCTAGGCTGGTTTCCCTTCATTTTTAATAGTACCCTTCAGGTAACCGACTGGGGCAGCTTTATCGCTCAAATAAGACAGTCAATTATGCCGATATCTGTTTTAGCCCTCTATCAATCAGCTATTTTGATGCGCTTTATTCGCTCGGCGGTCTTAGACGAGTTGCAACAAGAATATGTCACCACGGCTCGATCTAAAGGTTTGGGTGAGTGGAGCGTAATTAAAAACCATGTGCTGCGCAATGCCCTTATTCCCGTCGTTACTCTTATTGCTCTAGATATTCCGGCAATTTTCACCGGAGCGCTAGTTACCGAACAGGTCTTTCGTGTCCCCGGAATCGGCGCTTTATTAATTGATTCGATCTATCGTAGCGACACCCCCGTCGTCATGGGTATCACCTTTATCTATGCCATTCTAATCGTGCTGTTTAATCTAATTGCCGACCTGATTTATGCCTTACTCGATCCGCGGGTTAAATATTAATTGATTAATTGGCGACCGCTACCAACGCCAAAAAAACTTTAAGAGAATTGTCGATTAATTTATGATGAAAGTGGCTACTGTAAAGACGTAGCTGACATTTAAGTATTTCTAATCAGATTGAATTATGGCGAAACCTGTAGTGTTTACCGTAGATGACGATCCAGATGTTTTGCAAGCAGTAGCACGAGATTTACGACATCAGTATGGCGATCGCTATCGCATTATGCGGGCAGATTCGGGTCTAGCTGCTATGGATGCCCTCGCCAAGCTAAAATTACGCAATGAATCGGTAGCTTTATTTTTAGTAGACCAAAGAATGCCCCAAATGGGTGGGGTGGAATTTCTGCAACAAGCTAAAGAAATTTTTCCCGATGCAAAAAAAGTCCTACTTACTGCCTATGCAGATACCAATGCGGCGATCGATTCGATTAACAACGCCAAACTAGATTATTATCTGCTCAAACCTTGGGATCCTCCAGAGGAAAGACTATATCCAGTATTAGATGATCTCCTAGCTGATTGGCTGGCGGCTTTTCGTCCTCCCTTCAAAGGTATTCGGGTAGTCGGTAACCGTTGGTCGCCTTTGTCCCACCAAACTAAAAATTTTTTGGCACGCAACCAGATTCCCTATCGCTGGTTGGACATCGAACAGGGAACAGAAGCCCAGGACTTAATAGAATACTCTGCTACAGATAACAAGCCATGTTTGCCCACAGTATTTTTTGCCGATGGTTCTCATCTGATTCAACCTTCTAACCTAGAAATTGCCAATAAAATTGGGTTACAAACTCAGGCAGAAAGACCTTTTTACGATCTGGCGATCGTGGGTGGAGGCCCCGCAGGACTAGCCGCAGCAGTATATGGAGCTTCTGAAGGCTTGACGACGATCTCGATTGAAAAAGAAGCACCAGGAGGACAGGCAGGTTCTAGTTCTCGGATTGAAAATTACTTAGGGTTTCCCGTCGGTTTGAGTGGAGGAGATTTGACCCGCCGAGCCGTTACTCAAGCTAGACGTTTTGGAGTCGAGATGCTGGCACCCCAAGAAGTTACAGGAGTTCGCTTATCAGATTCCTATCGCATTTTACAATTAGCCGATGGGAGTGAAGTAGCCTGTCACGCCCTGCTAATTGCTACCGGGGTATCTTACCGCCAATTAACCGTCCCGGGGATGGATAAGTTATCTGGTGCAGGGGTCTATTATGGAGCAGCCATGACCGAAGCACTAGCCTGTAAAGGCGAGACAGTTTATATTGTGGGCGGGGCTAACTCCGCCGGTCAAGGGGCAATGTATTTTTCCAAGTATGCTCGGGAAGTGATTATCCTCGCGCGATCGCCTTTGGTCAAAAGTATGTCCCAATATCTGATCGACCAGATTGCCGAAACTCCTAACATTAACGTAAGGGAAGGTTTTGTGGTCACGGAAGTAACGGGAGAGTCAAAATTAGAAGCCATTACGATTGCCGATAACCAGACTCAGGAAAGTAACACCGTCCCCGCTACTTCTTTGTTTATCTTTATCGGCGCAATACCCAAAACCGATTGGCTCGATGGTGTGGTTTTACGAGATGAAAAAGGCTTTATTTTTACCGGTTCAGATCTCAAACATAACGGTAAATTACCCTCAGATTGGCACGCAGAACGCGAACCGTTTCTCCTAGAATCTAGCGTCCCGGGAATTTTTGCCGCCGGAGATGTCCGTCATGGCTCGGTCAAACGAGTGGCATCGGGAGTTGGGGAAGGATCGATTTCTGTTCAATTTGTCCATCGCTATTTAGCCCAGCTATAGTCAATCACTCACAACTCAGAAACAATGCTTTGTATTGAAGAAATATTGACTCTCGAACCCTTTCAACATCTACCTCAAGAACGGATTGAATGGGTGTGCGATCGCGCTCAAGAAATCGAGTTAACATCTGGAGAGATTTTGGTTCAAGAAGGACAAATCCACGGCGGATTTTTTTTACTGCTTAAGGGGGAAGTTGTCATTACCCGCCAAAGTGGAGGAGTGGAAGTACCTCTAGGAAGGCATGGCGCGCCGAGTTTTTTTGGCGAAGTTCAAGTATTGACCGATGATGTTGTACCGGTAACTCTGACAGCAATTGAAGACTGCTATCTCTATGAAATCGATAGCGAAGACTTTCGCAAACTACTCCATGAATGTCGCGACTTCGAGCGGTCGATCTTTCGGGTGGTGGAGCAACGGATACGAGGTTTAGAATCCTTTATTCGCGGGCGAGAAAAAATGGCGGCTTTGGGTACTTTAGCAGCGGGTTTAGCCCACGAACTTAACAACCCGGCGGCGGCTTTGGTACGTTCCCTCAAAGGCATGCCTGAGGCTATTTTAGAATTGCAGCGGATGAATTTGGTTTACGGACAGCGTAATGTCGAACAAGCTCATACTCAAGAGTGGCTCGAAGTTAGGGATGAAGGACACCAAGCCATTCTCAACGATACCGTCGATCCCGTTACTTTAAGCGATCGCGAATATAATTTGGAGGAATGGTTAGAAGACTATGGCATTGAAGATGGTTGGAAACTCGCCGAACCCCTAGCAGCAGGAGGAATACAAACAGACACTTTAGAAAGACTTACTCAACGTTGGCAAAATGATTCTCGAGAATTTAGAGAAATGGGAGTGCGCTGGTTGGCTCTTTCTTTTGAAGTAATGTCGGCAATTAAACATGGTTTACATGGTGCAGAAAGAATTTCGGGGTTGGTATGTTCGATGAAGTCTTACTCCCATTTAGATCGGGGAGTGCGTCAAAAAGTAGATATACACCAAGGAATTGAAGATACTCTGAAACTATTTATCCATCAATTCAAACATGGAGTCGAAATTATCCGTAACTATGGTCGGGAAATACCGCCAATCTTAGCTTACGGTAGCGAACTAAACCAAGTATGGACGAATTTAATCGACAATGCCATTCATGCTATGGATGGTCAAGGTACATTAGAAATTAAAACTCAATACCAACAAAAAAATAATTCCCTGAGGGTGGAAATTATTGATTCTGGGAGTGGCATCGATTCAGAGGTGCGATCGCGCATTTTTGAACCATTTTTTACTACTAAAACTGTTGGTCAGGGTTCGGGATTAGGATTAGAAACCGTTCGGCGTATCGTTGAAAATCGCCATCAAGGTTCAATTTTGCTCGATTCTGAGCCTGGTAAAACTTGTTTTACAATTTGCTTACCTATCTTAGAAATTAATTAATCTACCGAGATTAGAGAATTAAAATGACTATACAAAAGATTTCAGATCCATTTAGTACAAAAACCAAATCACAGTAAAAACCGTTAAACTCTCAGTCCCTAATCCCTAATCCCTAATCCCTAATCCCTAATCCCTATTAAACGTCCTAGAAAGAAATGTAAACCGCTGTAGTTCCCTACTCGAGAGAAATACTTGACCTATTGGTATCTTGGGGCATAAAAGTGCGATCGCTAGGCAAAGGCGCAACGGGTTCGGTTATGGTAAAGTCCCCCGCCTCAATCCAAGCTTTTAATTCTTTTGCCACCTGGAGAGAACGAAACTTACTCGCTAATGGTGCAACCCGAACTACCTGTCCATCAATCGTAACGCGACCCTTTTGTAGCTGTTCGTAGCTGACCAGACCAAAGGTAGGACGAACTCGACGGGGAATTGAAAAGTCAATGACGGGGGCAACTATATCGCGATCTGCTACCGCACAATTTTCAATCACTTTAGCATTAGTAACCGGAAGCGCCACCCCTACACCGAGCATAATCGAAGGTCCATAGTTTTTGAAGTGACAACCCCTAACCCAGTTAGCGCTCATCTGTTTGGCATCACCCACTAAGGCTACCGTCGCTGCTGGCCCGATTGGTGTTCGATTGGGCAGACGCTTTTGTAGAGGAAAATGCTGTGTCCCTTCCCAGGCAATGTAGCCAATGCCACCGCCCAAAAATATTTTACTGCCGATGCCCACCGAGGCTAAATCCGGATCGTTAAGTAAAGGTGAGATAGCGCCCGGATTAGAATAGACGGCATTACCCAGTCTTGGCTGTAGCGCCCCCAAATAAGTATATAAAGTGCGATCGCCACCATTAACCCCCACGATAAAGTTCTGGTAGAGATTGCGGGGATTGAACAGATAAAACTGGTTGATATTATCTTTGGTAATCGTATTTGACCAAATAGCTCTGGGATAGCAGTCGGTTTTTTGCCCGATCGCTTTAAGCTGTACCGGTCTACCCGCAATTAAATCTTCAATCACATGACCGCCACCCTTCTCGCCGATGATGCCCTCGCGCAAATTAGGATCAGTTTCCTGGAGATTATTGTAGTCTGCCGTGGCGGTAGCCCCCAAATACAGATCTACTGCGCCAAATGCGGCATAAGCACCAATGCCATCAAGCCAACACTGACGAATTTTAATCGGTGGATCGGTATGCCCCAGGTTAATAATAGCCCCGGTAGACTCCATTGGTTCAAATGTTCCGGTGGTGACAACATCCACCTGTTCGGCAATTTTAGCGATGCCTAGCTGACCGACTTTTGCCTTAACCTCCGCTACCGTCCAAACAACCGCCCGACCACGATTGATTTTTTGATTAATTTCGGCGATCGTACGCATGTATTGATGACTGATGATTAATTACTGAATTATTCTTCTTCGCTTTTTGCTGATGGCGAGATCGCCACCTTGGCTGCCGATTGTTTGTTCCCGACAAATGAATATTCCCAGTTATCTAAAACATCTTTAATAATTACCTCTTTGAACCAAATCTGACCCACCACCGTTAGAGGTAGAGAGAGCAACAAACCCAAGAAACCAAAAAAAGTGGCAAAAAATAGCTGAGATAAGAGGGTAATCGCGGGCAGCAGGGAAACCTGTTGCGCCATGACAATGGGGGTAAGTAAATTACTTTCAACCTGTTGAATAATTATATAAAGAATTAGTACTGCCAAAGCTTTCCAGGGAGCCTCAATTAGAGCGATCGCCATGGGAGAAATTACGCTTAAGGTGGGGCCAATATTGGGAATAAAGGTCATCATTCCCGCTAACATTGCCTGGGATAGAGCCAGAGGAATACCCAAAATCAATAAGCAGACAAAGCTGAGTAGAGCAATGACCACCATATTAAATAGAATGCCGACTAGCCAACCTTCCAAGCCTTGAGCACATAAATCGAGGATTTCCTCAACTCGGCGACGATAAAATGCAGGAAACAGCCGTTTAAAACCGGCTCGATAAGTCACCGGATCTGCCAGCAGCATCAGCGTAATTGCCAAGAGCAGTAAAATACTCAGGAGAACTCCTAAGGAATTATAAAAAATAGTTAAGCCACCCCCCAAAAACTGCTGGATTAGAGGCTGTAGCTGCCGATTTAATTCATCGGTATCGGGCAAGAGACTAATAATTCTGGGGTCGAGGCGTTCGGAAAATAGATCGAGCCAAATGTCTAATCTTTCTATTCCTAAAGGTATTAGATTAGTCAAATCCTGAAACTGATCGATAAACGGCGGTACGACGATCCAGATACAGCCAACGATAACGATAATTAACAGGAGCATCGACAAAAAAACCGCATTGAATCGCTTGATACCCCGTCGCTGAAAATTCTTAACTAAGATATTGAGGGAGGTCGCCATAACGATCGCCGTAAAAAGCAGTAGCAGTAGCTGTTTTATTTGCCATAAGACATAGAGCGCAATAAATAAAACAACTAAACCAATCCAAGTACCAAAATTCATTCAAACTCCTTGGGTCGAGAATAGCAGGAAGTTGGTCTTAGATTAACCTGATTTATTCAGGCGTGTCATCAATTAAAAAATCCGAGACTCCTCTCGTCAAATGTTAGCTGGTCGATCGCTTGTTCTAAACTCGATAGTAGCGCCAGCCGAGGAGTAAACCAATAACCAAAGACGGAGTTAAAACTATGATCGCCGCAGTAGCAGTAGTTGGTTTCAGGGGCAGATACACGCCGCCATATTTAATTAGGCAGGATAGTCCCGTCGATAGCAGCAATATTTTCAGGATAAAACCAGCTCGCTCGCCCATAGAAACACTTTAAAAATACTTTAAAAATTCAAACTATATCTAGCTACAGCTATGAAGGTTAAGATTCACTTCCCTACCGTGACTCTAACAGTAACAGAATTCACATACCGCAACCAAATAACTCAATCAATTACTGGATTACTTTACTACACAAAAAAGTTGTTAATTAGCGATCGCTAATTAAC
>JBCBIN010000108.1:0-9613 GCA_038524555.1 Cyanobacteria bacterium J06623_7
ATTCCCAGGCAGTGGCGCGCCGATTAGACAATAATCCCCAGCAGTTAGCTCGTTCTTTGAGGCAAATTGGTTTGGGTAGCCAGCCTAATTTGTTTCCTCTTCTCAGTCAAATTAAATTACCTTCGCTGTTAATTGTTGGCGACTTAGATCAGAAGTTTGTAGCTATCGCTCAAAAGATCGCTCGTTCCATTCCTCAAGCTAACTTAAAAACAGTCAAAGATGCCGGACACAATGTTCATTTTGAACATCCCCAAGACTTTATCCAATTGCTACAACATTTTTTGTTAAAAACAGCAGTCGAAACTAATGAAGATTTCGCTTAAATTGTTAGTAAGAATTAAAAAAATTAGTCTCGTAGCCTAACTAAAATGGAGGGTGTGCGGCAACCAAAGAAGACAACCTCAGCGATACAGTCTCTGCTATATATAGCTTGTGGACTTTGCTAGGATTTAAAGTAGTCAATCTCTTTGCTTAGCTTGATCGCGCTAAACCAGAAAAGAACATTGAAGAATCACAGCTAATTATGAGCGTTTTGCCAACTTGTCTATAGTGATCTACGGAAGATTTTATGACCCGAATACGTTAAAATCTCAGTAGTTACACATAAATCTAAAAGTAATAAATATATCTCTTCGAGTCGAGCCGATTTGCGGCAATCGCAGCAGATTAAAGTTTTTAAGCCCTGGGTAATCACACCTTAAGCAAAATATTAATAATATTCTTATGACTACTCAATCATCTCTGTCGTTAACTCAAGGGGCGACGAATGGTTCAACTGCCAGTCTCAACTTAACCGAGCTGTTCCAAGATTTACGCCGAGCCCACAGCGAAACAGAGGTTCTCGATGCGGGAGTGAGAATTATTTTTCAGGCTCTCAAGTGCGATCGCGCGGTGGTCTATAGTCTACAGCCGGATGCTTACTGTAAAATCGTGGCCGAAGCGGTTACTCCTGGCTATACCCAAACTTTGGGTACTACTATCAAAGACCCCTGTTTTGAAGCCGGCTACATTGAAAAATATAGTCGAGGTCGAGTCCGAGCAATTCATAATGTGCGGGAATCGGGCATGAACCCCTGTCATATAGAAACCCTCGAAAAAATTGACGTTAAATCAAACCTAGTCACTCCTATTGTTCGGTCGGATAATTCACTCTATGGACTGCTAGTTGTTCATCAATGTAGCCGAGTGCGTCAGTGGCAACAGCCGGAAGTAGAATTTATCCTTCAGGTATCTAGCTGGCTAGTTGAGCAGATCGCCCAACAGCAAAATTATCGAGCCATGGAAGCTCAAGTAGCGGCAGCTCAAGAAGTACGACAGCTAATTACCAACTCCACCCAGGCAATTCACCGCGCTAGCACGAGTCAAGAGGTTCTTCAGTCAGGAGTCATTCAAGGACGAAAAATTATTAACTGCGATCGCGCCGTTGTCTATGGATTGCAGGAAAATAATCTAGGTGCAATTGTTGCCGAGGATGCCGCTCCAGCTTTGGCACCGATTTTGGGCAGCGTCATTAAAGATCCTTGTTTTGAATATCGCTATATTGATCGCTATCAAAAAGGACGAACTCGCTCAATTCCCAATATTTTTGAAGCGGGCATGACAGACTGCTATGTCGAAAATCTGGCTAAAATTGGGGTTAAATCTAACCTGGTTGTGCCTATCCTCTGGGATGATGGCAAAATTTACGGTTTGCTAGTAGCCCATCAGTGCTTCTCTTTTAAAGACTGGCAGCCCACAGAAATTGCTAATTTTCAAGAAATTGCCCTACACATCGGCTTATCCCTATCTAAAGCCACGGCTAAAGAAGAAACAGAGAAAGTAAGAACTGGACTATACCAGCTAAAGGACGTCCGAGATACGGTTAACTTGGCAAAGTCTAAAATAGACCAAATAAAGCAGCCCATGAAGCAGACGGGCAAAATTTTGGTTGAAGTAAACAATTTAAGTAAGCTGTTGGAACGAGAACTAAATCAGATTGATCGCGGCGCTTCCGCTCAGACAAAGAAAGACACCAAGCTACTTCAGATTATTGCTAGAAAATTGATTGCGGTTACCTCGAAGTTGAGAAGCTCTCTCAGCACGATTAATAGTAGCGGCAACGAAGCGAAACTATTCTTAGATGAAGCAACCAATCATATTGACAGTAATTAGTCGATTTTAAACTCAGTCTATTTAACTGGAAATGACTTTAAGTGTAAACACTTAACTTTGGGAAAAAACCGCTAGTATCGTCGAGCTTGCCTTAATATTGAAGGTGTTATTTAAGCGGCTAAATCAAAATGAATGGTAGTTTGATAGTTCTTTTGCAACTAGAACTAAGCTAAGTCAGACTACTGGTAAAGCCCAAAAGTTGTCTCTGGAGAGTTAAATCCATAAGGTAAGTGGCAATATTTACCAAAGTGATTTAAACCAGAAAAACAACCCAGTTAGAGTTAGATAAAATCTAGATTGTAAATTATGACCGTAACGCCCGCCTCCGAAGCGATCGCCAACCTAATCGATCTGGCCGAAAAAGGAGAAATAGACCCTTGGGATGTTCCGGTAATTAGCATTATTGATCGCTTTTTAGCAGAATTGGGATTAATGGGCGAAACAGAAACTCCCCAGCAGGAAGCAGACTTACCCCGTTCTGGTCAGGCTTTTTTATGGGCATCTATGCTAGTGCTGTTTAAAGCCGATAGTCTCAATCAAATCGAAGAAGATTTAGCCGATATCGATGCTGATGACTTCTTTGAGGAAGAACTATTTATCGACCCCGAACGCCGCACCTTACCCGCCAATTTAGAACGGCATTTACGCCGTCGTACTTCAGTCAGACCAGTGGGCAAACGCCGAGTTACCCTACAGGAACTGATTGAACAGCTAGAACATATTGCCGCAGAAATTGAAGCAGTGGCTACCGATGGTTCTCCCCGACGCTCAAAACGTTCTCGTAGTGCTGCTATCAAAGCGATCGCCCAGCTTGCACACAATGAAAATCTAACCGAATTAGCGGCGCAGCTAGAAAGCTTTTTACATCTCAATTTACCCCAGCTATCTGCCGATCAAGACTATGTTGATTGGGAACAGCTATTACAAAGATGGAAAAGTAAACAGTCAGTTGCCCCATCTAGCACCGAACATTTAGATGACGATCGTGCTGGAGTTTTTTGGGCTTTATTATTACTTTCCGCTCAATCGAAAGTAGAACTATTTCAAGAAGAGTTTTACCAAGATTTGAGCATTCGTCCGCTACAATCATCTCTGCAAACTTGATTCTTCAGTGGACATTGTTGATACACTGGAATAGTTTGAATAGTTACTTTAAAGTCTGGTTGAGGAGAAGCTTTCATGAAAGCCATGATTTTGGCGGCTGGTAAAGGCACTCGCGTTCGTCCCATAACATATACAATACCAAAACCCTTGATTCCGATTTTGCAAAAGCCAGTTATGGAGTTTCTTTTAGAACTTCTGCGGCAGCACGGTTTCACTGAAATTATGGTTAACGTCAGCCACTTAGCTCATGAGATAGAAGGCTATTTCCGCGATGGACAGCGTTTCGGTGTGGATATTGGCTATTCTTTTGAAGGTAGCATTGTTGATGGTGAACTTGTGGGCGAGGCAGTGGGTTCTGCTGGCGGTTTACGCAAGATTCAAGACTTTAATACTTTTTTTGACGATACCTTTGTGGTTCTGTGTGGTGATGCCCTAATCGACCTAGACTTGACCGCAGCGGTCGAGCAGCATCGAGCTAATGGCGCGATCGCTACGGTAGTTACGAAGAAAGTACCTAAAGAAGATGTTCCTAGCTACGGTGTGGTAGTGACTGACGATGACGGCAAAATTAAGTCGTTTCAGGAAAAACCCAGCGTTGAGGAAGCCTTAAGTACTGATATTAATACGGGTATTTATATTTTTGAGCCAGAAATATTTGACTATATTCCTCCCCAGCAGGAGTTTGACATTGGTGGCGAACTGTTTCCTAAGCTAGTAGAAAAAGATGCCCCTTTCTATGCTGTGTCGATGGATTTTGAATGGGTCGATATCGGTAAGGTTCCCGACTACTGGCACGCCGTGCGGGGCGTGTTAACTAGAGAAATTAAAAATGTTAATATTCCCGGTACGGAAGTTGCTCCGGGCATTTATACCGGATTAAACGTGGCCGTTAATTGGGACAAGGTAGATATCCAGGGGCCAGTGTATATCGGCGGTATGACCAAGATCGAAGATGGTGCCAAAATTGTTGGGCCGGCGATGATTGGGCCTAACTGCTATATCTGTAGTGGAGCTACAGTAGACAACAGCGTTATTTTTGAATATTCTCGTCTGGGTGAAGGTATTCGCCTAGTCGATAAACTGGTGTTTGGCCGCTACTGCGTCGATAAAACTGGTGCGGCGATTGACCTGCAAGCGGCGGCGTTAGACTGGCTGATTACCGATGCTCGTAATAATCCCTTAGAGCAAGAGCTAGACGAGCACAAAGTGATTAAAGACTTCTTGCGCGAGGACAATTAAAACTAATCGAAGCTCTCTATCTGCGTTCTCCGACTTGGGGAACGCGGGCTTTAAATAACCAGGTACCGCCATTATCTGTCGTAATTAAAAGTCCAGTTAGGGGTATTAAACCGAGCAAATTAGAAATTAACTGTAATTTTCTAGATTTTATTGATATAATTACAAAGTCTTGATGGGCTATAACTCAGTTGGTTAGAGTGTCACATTGACATTGTGGAAGTCGGCGGTTCGAGTCCGCCTAGCCCAATTTAAGTTTAATCTAGCATCTGCTTTTAGGCGATCGCCTGGAAACGTTTATATTTGCTATGGATATATTAACCGGTGTTTGTTTTACTGGCTTTAAAGGAACACTAGGGCTAGAAGCGCATTTTTAGCAATTCATGGAAGTTCTATATCAGCCAGGGGATCTTATTCGCGATCGATATCGTATTATTGACATCTTGGGCGAAGGCGTTACGGCGATTACTTACGAAGTAGTCGATACAGCTCAGTCAGATCTCCCGGTAGCAATCAAAGTTCTCTCTTTCGTGCAAATTCAAGACTGGAAACTAGTCAAACTGTTTGAGCGAGAAGCCAAGGTTTTAAAACATCTCCATCACTATTAGACGACACTATAGTAGGGCTCTTCCCAACTTTTGGTGAACGAGTGAAAATTCGCAGAAACTATAGATAGTTCCCGTTTAGTGATCTGCCCATGCAATTCCTCCAGTGTCTTCTGCCTAGCTCAACCCAACTCCATTTGGATAGCTGTGACATCGACCAAAATAGTTATCAATTAACGCTGAGTGTTTCATCAACCCAAACTACCGTACCGTCTCCACTGTGTGGTACTTTCACTCAGCGCGTTCATAGTCGCTATCAAAGAACGATCACAGATTTGCCCTGCGTAGATTTCAGATTGAGGCTGTTGGTTCAAGTCTGTAAATTCTTTTGTCCCAACCCGGATTGTCACCGTCGCATATTTACCGAACGGATACCCGCTGTGGTTGCACCCTGGGACAGAAAGACAATACGTCTAGTTCAGCGGTTGCAATCGATTGGATTAGCCTTAGGGGGAGCGGCGGCGGCTCGCCTTGGTCATGGTCTAGGGTATTTTGATTACGGTAGTAGCATCCTCAATCAACTTCAGCGGCTTTCACTCCCCACATTTGAGACGCCTACGATGCTAGGGGTGAACGATTTTGCTTTTCAGAAGGGTCATACCTACGGCACCATTTTAGTGAACTTAGAAACCCATCAACCCATTGCCTTGCTCGCAGATCGAAAAGCAGAAACGTTAGCTGACTGGCTGAAGGCTCATCCAGGGATAGAAGTGCTCTCACGAGACCGCTCAAAAACCTACAAAAAGGCAATGGAGGAAGGCACACCAGGTGCGATACAAGTGGCAGACCGATTTCATTCTATTCAAAAACTTAAGCGAAACTCTCAAGACTGCTTTGTGGAGCTACAAAGCAGAATTAAAAGCAGCTGAGCAAGCGCAGCACCAATCTATCATCACCGATAGTGCAGAAGAAATCGTTATTGTCTCACCAAAACCCAAACCATCAAACAATAACGATAATCCACAACGAGCAAAGCTCGCTCAGCAACGTCGAATTGAACAACAAAAAATCATTAAGAAACTTTCTGCCCAGCAGTGGCTTCAAGCTGATATTGCCAAAGAAGTGGGTGTTAGCGTACGCACAGTGCAACGCTTTCTAACACGACCTGATTTCCCTCAAGAGCCACTACGCTCAGCTTCAAGAGAAAGGATATTAGCCCCATACAAGCAACAAATATTGGCCTGGTGGAATGCTGATATCAGGAGACCCAGCGTGCTAATGACTTTACTTAAGCCATTAGGATATACAAGGCACTTATCGAACCCTACAACGCTATATCAGTCGTCTGCGCTCTGCTCAGGGTCTCCCCCCCATGAGAGTCCGAGTGTCCACACCCTTAGCAAAAGTCATTGATCCACAGACACAGCCTTTAACCCCACGTCGTGCGGCTTATCTACTCGTACTCAGATCAGAAAATCGCGGTTCAGAGGAGACTGCTGTGTTGGAAAAACTTTCCAGACAAGATCCAGATCTCACTTTGTTAATTGACCTAACTGATGAGTTCTTGCAACTCCTGAGCCTTCAACAACCAAGGATCAAAATCCTTGGTTGTTGAAGGCTCTAACCTCTAAAATCCAACCCTTGAAGATGTTTGCAGAAGGCTTAGTCGATGACTATGCAGCTGTCAAAGCCAGCATGATAACAAACATCAGTAATGACCCAGTCGAAGGCTTTAACAATAAGTTGAAAATGCTTAAACGACAGATGTATGGCAGAGCTGGATTAGACCTGCTGGCCAAGCGGTTCATTATGACCTAACGACATAAGGCGGGATGCTCCAGAAATCAGACGTTTTCCCCGGATCACCAAAAGTTGGGAAGAGCCCTATTCCCTTGACATTTGATAGCTAAAATATTCACCAACGGTAGTCACTAAACTAGTGTTTCCTTGGTCAATACGAACACATTACCTTCATTACCCCGACCAATGCGCATATCTTCGTCGAGATAAGTTGTTTCCAGCCAGCCTTTTTGCTCGCCGCGATCAATTTTAAAATCAATCGGTAAAAATTTCTTGCCTGCTTCAATCTGCTGGATTAGTTTGGCAGGGGTCTTATAGCTAAGAAAACGCTGTAAGCCCACAATCGAGCGCTCAAAAATAACGTTTACGCGACGTTCGGATACGGGGTCAAAACTGGCAGCAACGCTGACCAAGCCTTCCAACATCGGCAATCCCACAATTTCGGCAATATTATATACTTTCGCTTCAGACACGCGAATACACTGATAAATCTGACCGAGCTTAAATAGGGGAAAGCGATCCAAACCCAAAATTCCCTTGCTGGTAGTGTAGAGTAAACGCCAGTCGCCATTGAGCAAATCTTTCGCCCCGAGTGGATTATTGGTGGGATTGGTATCTTCCAACTGTTGGATTGCTGACAGAACTCGCGCATTGTCGATTTCGCTGGCTAATAAACCGCGATTTTTACCGGCGATCGCTTCTAACAATTCTGCTTTCTTACTCATACTATCCCTCAACTAAGGTCAACGCGTCTAATCCAATTAAGTCTATTTTATCGATATCTTTGCTTCAATCGCCTCTAACTACAAAAAACGATCGGGAATTAGTTTCCACGATCGCTTAATATAATTTTGACTTTATTTAATCGTCTGTATTCTTCCGAACTACCGAAGAGAAATTGCCGTTGACCAATTCTCACTAGGAGCCGTCCGTAGAGTAGAAACTCTGTCTCCCTCTGTATTTCCTCCAATGGTTTTTGCTACCTCAACCCCCGACTGTTCGAGAATAATCATCGGGCCAGGGAAATGATCTTTATCAATTCTTTTAACCAGTATCTGCCCATTGGATAAATACTGTCCGACTTCTACATAGCGACTGCTGCTTTCTTCTGGTGCTTGAACGATGATTCTCGTTCTACCGCCAGCTTCAAAAAGACCAGAGATAACTACATCTTGAGCAAGAGTAGGTTCAAAAACATCTGCCGATTCGTCAGAAAAATCAGGGCGACGACTATTGTTACTGCTATTTCTATTATTCTCAATTCGATTGGTAACTCGATTATTGTTAACCCGGTTACTATTAACCCGATTGCGCGCTACCGATTCGCGAGGCTCTTCTGCTTCAATTTGAATCCGCGGGTTGAGAGGGACAACAGAAAAAGGATCGTTTCGACCCCTTACACTGCTTCTAACTCTTGCATCAGGATTAGTAGCGGGAATTAATCCGGCAATTACTGGCAGAGGCTCAACTTCCTCTTCTTCTAGGTCAGCAAAAATTTCCGATTCAGTTTTTTGTGTCTCGGCTTGAGCCTGATTTTGGCGAGCGGGAATGGGCTTAACAGCATTTTTTTCTAGCTCTTTTTGGGAATCGGCAAAGTTAGAAAAAATAGAGCAGCCTTCGGTCAGAAAAGCTAAGGTTCCGACTAATACCAACAATACGATTTTATTCATAATTAATAATAATAAGTATCGATGAAGATTACCTAATTTAATCTGTAACCAAACAATATAGACTCCAAGATAACAGTTGACTCTATGATTGGCGATAAAACGTGATTTAAGAATTTTCTGATGCCATAGATTTCTTGAGTAAATTTAATCCTTTTTTGAGCTGACGCGAAACAGTAACTACGCTGATATCCAGCATTTTTGCCGTTTCTTTCTGCGTTAAATCATGTAGAAAAACAAATTCTAAAACATATCTAGTCCGATCTTCTAGTTCACCTAAAGCCTGCTGTAGACGAACTCTATCTTCATAAACCAAATGAAAGCTTCTGTGTTTGGGATCGGCAACTAAATCTCCCAGACTAGTTTGAGCATCCAAATCATTATTAACCGAAATATCCAAACTCAAAGGCTTGCGATTTTGATATGCTAGCTTGATATCTTGCCATTCTTTAATCGAAACTTCTAAATGTTCAGCAATCTCCGAATTACTAGGCTGTCGGTGATGTAGATCGCGAAATTTATGCACAAAAGAAATTGATTTTTGTCTGAGTTCTAGCCAGCGACGAGGTATTCTCAAGGTAGTACTCTTATCACGCAAATAGTGTTGGATTTCACCACGAATGTAGGGAATGGCAAAAGAACTAAACGCATTTCCTTTTTCTACATCAAAGCGCTCTATTGCTCGAATCAAGCCAATACTGCCAACCTGTAGTAAATCTTCAAAACTTTCACTACATTGATTGACCCAGTGATAAGCTTCTTTTTTCACTAAACCGAAGTTTAGCTCCATAATTTTATTTCTGATTTCGGTAGCGGGCTCTTTCTGATACTTCTGGAATAAATGGAGGCTGTCTATTTTAATATTTTTATTAATACAAGCTGTCGTCATTCAATTTAGTCCCTAGATAGAGAATAACCTTTAGCTCCCAAACATTTAATTTATGAGATAGCAATTAATCAGCTCGGGAAACAATTACAGCTTATGCTTCTAAAAGAACCTCAAACAACAGCATTTATACTATTTTTAATTTATAAAGTTTTTAAAATATACGAGGTTTATACTTAGCTAAAAACAGACTATTTAGTGTTTTATATAACAGTAAAGCTTGG
>JBCBIN010000109.1:0-9574 GCA_038524555.1 Cyanobacteria bacterium J06623_7
AACAAGCAGAAAATATAAATAAAATAAGCCAAGATTATGTCAAAACCGGACTTGCAAGAAAACGGTAGAAGCTATCAAGGGACAAATGTTTACAATTTTGAGCTTAAAAGAGGAGGAGAGAATGAGTATAAATGTCGTACTGAGCTAGTTTTATTTTTCCTGCCAATCCAAATTACAGTTCCTCGATCGCCTTAACTAGAGCGGAGATAGTTGTTTGAATTTGAGTCTCGGTATGAAGACAGGTGATAAAAAAGCGCAATCGTGCGGCATCGTAAGGAACGGAGGGATACACCATCGGATTAACGTTAATACCTGCCTGGTTTAAAAGCCGCGACAGTCTAACTGCTTTATGGGGCTCGCCGACAATAATGGGAATTACGGGAGAATCGGCACTAGAACCGGTATTGAATCCTTTGCTTTGGGCTAAGTTAAGACAGAATTTGGCGCGACTCTGTAAGCGGATTGCTCTTTCGGGTTCGGACTGGAGCAAGCGAATCGAGGAGAGAGCAGCAGCGGTGTTTGCTGGAGACATGCCCACGCTAAAGACAAACCCTGGGGCAGTATATTTAAGATATTGGATTATTTCAGTACTAGCGGCAATGTAGCCCCCACAGCTAGCAAAGGATTTACTGAGAGTTCCCATCCACAAATCAACATCGGTAGGTTTGAGCTGATAGTGTTCTCGGATACCGCCACCAGTTAAACCCAGTACGCCAATTGAATGGGCTTCGTCTACCAGCAAAAAGGTTTGATAGTGTTGCTTGAGGGCGACTATGGCGGGTAAGGGAGCGAGATCGCCATCGGTGCTGTAGATTCCCTCTACGGCAATTAAGACTTTTTGATATTTGGTTCTTTCCTGCTGAAGAATTAGCTCTAATGCCTCACAGTCGTTGTGAGGGAAATCGATTACCGTCGCTCCTGAGAGATTACAGCCTTCACGAATGCTATTGTGGCTCAGGGCATCGCAGATAATTAAATCCTCTTTGCCAAATAAATGACCGATGGTGCTGACATTGGTGGCATGTCCCCCCACATAGATGATCGCCGCTTCCGTACCAATTAATTCGGCGATCGCTTGTTCTAATTCCAGGTGGATAGGTCGCTCTCCCGATAGTACTCGACTGGCAGAAACAGATGTACCGTATTCGGCGATCGCCCTTTGGGTCGCCTCAATCACAGCGGGATCTCCAGCCATGCCCAGGTAGTTATAGCTAGAGTAGTTAATTAAATCGCGATCGCCGGTAGTGATGGTGCCTTGGGCAATACCCTGATGGAGACTAAAGAAAGGATTGCCTAGTTTCGCGACGCGCTGTAAATCTTGTTGGAGATTGAGATATTCGGGAGTAAGCTCGAACTGACTGTATTCGGGTTTGATGGCAATCTCCGGGCGAGGAGTTTTAACCATAGGTGGAGCAGTAGTTGTAACTTTAGCTGGGAAATGTTGGGGAGTCGCGGGGGCAACCTCAACCTCTTGAGTATTGTTACTGACTAGATTGATGTCGGCTAAAGTACTATGCTCGGCTAACTGTTGAGCGATATATGCCGCCAGTAGTTCGACATTGGGATAGTCGAAGGCAGCACTTAAGGAAATCGCCTTACCAAAGCTTGTCTGAAGATTATTTTTAAACTCTACCGCCATTAAAGAATCCATGCCCAAGTCGGCAAATTTTTCTTGGGTATCGACATCTTCCCGATCGGCAAAACCTAACACTTTAGCAATCTGAGCCTGTACGTGCGCCTCTAGCATCTCTTGCTGCTGTTCTTGGTTGGCTGCGGCTAACTGTTGGAGTAAGGAAGTCGTGGGGATAGAAAGCTGGGTTGGAGATTCTGAAGCGGAAATTTGTGGTCGTACTCGCTCAAAAAATAGGTTATCTGGCTGTTGGCTTAAGAAAGTTGCCCAGTCTACCGGAAAGACAATAGTTTGCTCCGGCTGCTGTTGTAACAGTTGCTTGAGTATCTTTAGTCCTTTGTGGGGTGCGATCTCCGTTAAACCCTGTTGCCGAAGCCGCTCTTGCTGGGTTTTAGTCATCCGACTAGCCATACCCACTTGCGACCAAATACTCCAGTTTAGGCTCAATCCTGGTAAACCTCGCTGACGACGATAGTTCATTAGGCTGTCCATAAAGGCATTAGCTGTGGCGTAGTTACTCTGTCCCGCTGCCCCAAATGCCGCCACAATAGAAGAGAAACAGACAAACCAATCTAAAGCTAGTTTCTCACTGGCGTAATGGAGATGCCAAGCCCCTGCCACTTTGGGCTGCAATACCCGCTGAAAACGTTCCCAACTGAGGTTACTTAATAGACCATCATCAAGGATACCGGCGGCGTGAATAATACCCTTTAACTCAATCTTATTTTGCTGGAGGCTGGCAAAATATTTGCTGACGGCATCACCATCTCTAAGATCGAGTGCTACGGTATCGACTTTAATTCCCTGCTGATGTAACTTGCTGATTTCTGACTGTACTTGGCTATTAGGAGAATTTCTGCCTAACAGAATTAGATGCTTTGCCCCTTCTGTTGCCAGCCACTTAGCAACCTGTAAACCCAAGGCACCCATACCGCCGGTAATGAGATAGCTTGCTTCTGGTTTAACTATTTCCTTACTGGTGGTTAGTTCGATGACTACTTTCCCAATATGCTTTGCCTGTGCCATATAGCGGAAGGCACTAGCGGCTTGCTGCATCGGAAATACGCGGTGAGGTAGAGGCTTTAGGCTTCCGGCGATAAACTGTTCCCGAAGTTCAGCGAACATTGTGGCAATTAAATGGCGATCGCAATTAGAAACTTCCAGTAAATCAAAAGGAAAATAACTTACGTCGGTACGCAGATCGGCTATCTGCTGCTTGTCCCAGATACCAACTTTGCCAATCTCAACAAATCTACCGTTAGGCGCGAGGACACTAAGGCTTTGAGGAATAAAGTCGCCGTTGAGACTGTTGAGTACGATGTCTACTCCCCCGCCGTCGGTAAGCTGCATGATTTCTGCGGCAAAGTCTAAATTACGGGAGTTCATCACGTGTTTGATACCCATTGCCTTAAGAAAATCCCATTTACCTGGTGAAGCAGTAGCATAGATTTCTGCCCCTACCTGCTGGGCAATCTGTACCGCCGCCTGTCCGACTCCCCCTGCCGCTGCATGAATAAGCACCTTGTCTCCCGGCTGGATTTGGGCGAGATACTGTAGTCCGTAATAAGCCGTGAGGAAAGTAGTGGGGATAGTTGCCGCTTCTGGATAACTAAGCTGTGGAGGTTTGGCGATCGCAAATTTGGCATCTACCGTCACGTGACTGCTCAAACTACCTACCGCCTGAGCCGCAATTACCTCATCTCCTACCTTAAAAGTATCTACTCCCGCACCTACCGCAACGACGACTCCCGCACATTCGCCGCCAAAAGGTACTTCTGTCGAGTCGGCAAATCCCATTTGTTGTAGATATTCTTGTAATACTCCCAATGCGTTTAATACATCGCGAAAGTTAACGCCGCTGGCAGCGACAGCAATTTCTATTTCCCCGGGCTGGGGGACGGTTCTGGATTTAGGTACAAGAGCGAGATTATCGAGAGTACCGTAATCTGAAAGCTGTAAACGGAAAGGCTGGGCTAGAGTATCAGCTTGAGGCGTGAGCCTAGGGACATATCTATTACCATCCCAATAGGCTACCTGAGTTTCGCCGTCTGAGTTTAATAGTTCGGCTAATAAGGGCGCTAAGGCAGTAGATTTAAAGCCATCGAAATCGACTAAATTACAGTCCAAACGAGGATATTCTTGCTGAATTGTTCTTCCAAGTCCCCATATTGCCCCCAAACAGTTATCTAAGCCCGTAAACTGAGCTTTTTGGGTAATAATAGTCAATTGATCTAAGGAGATATCTGCCCGATCTACAGACTGAATCAGATTGAAAATATCTTTGCCCAGACTCTCACACTCTAAATATTTTTTTCCTTGATCCTGAGGGTAGAAATAAGCAATTTTTAGCCCCTCCTGAGATTGCAGGGCGATCGCCTGCCATAAACTCTGCCAATCCACTTTCTGGTAGGGGTTTAAGCTATAGCTATTGTCTGAAGATTTCTCGAAGCGATCGCCCAGAGTAATTACCGTCCCAGTTAATTTACGTGCCAAGTCCCTGATTAGTTCCTCGCCCGAACCAAAAACCAGCCAGCGATCGCTATCTATTATCTTGTTCTCTACAGGTGTGTCTAAAGCTTTTGTTACCCAGTCTATTTGATATAGACATTGACTCAAATTTTGTTCTATGGTGTGGATATTAAGCAGTTGACGGAGCGATCGCCAACTAAGATATTGCAGGGCTAAATTGTTAATCTCGGCGACTATTGTCCCACTGTCATCGGTCAGAATTAAATTGGCTGCGATCTGACGCTCATCCTGGTTAGCAATAGTGACTTTAGCCCAAACTCTGCTTAAGTGGGGCTGCTTTAAAGCTAAACATTCTATACCCACGGGCAGATATACGCCCTCATCCACTTTGGTAATGGTGCTGATTAGCTGTAGACAGGCATCAAGGAGAGCAGGATGCAGTTGATATTCTGAGGCTGTATCCCTTAAGTCTAGTGGTAAAGCAACTAAACCAAGAGCAGTATCTTTTCCCTGCCAGATTTGCTGAATGCCCTGAAAACTCTCACCGTAGTTTAATCTCTGTTGGCTCAACCCTTGATAATACGCCGTAATATCTGATTGGGCTGGCTGTAGTTGCGCTGTTAATGCGGATAAATCTAGCTTGATCTGAGTTGACAATGGAGCACTTGCTTCTACCTCGCTGTGGAGGATAAATTTACTCTCTGACTCCTGGCTAAAAATCTGGATTAAATAGACGTTAGTAGATCGAGTAGAAAGTACCGTTTGCAGCTGAATAAATTTATCGGTTAAAATCAGAGGCTGATGAATGACAAAATTCTTGAGGTCTAAATAGCGATCTACTTCTCTCGCCGCAACTAAAGCCATTTCCAGATATGCCGTGGCGGGGAACACCACCTCACTTTCCAAACGATGGTCGGTCAGATATTGAGGAGTACGAGCATTAATCCGGCTCGTCCAGCGTCTTTCTTTAGAGCCCGCTAGAGTTAGGGAGTTACCCAATAAAGGATGCTGCTGTTGCGGTGGGGCGGATTCTGTTCTCGTCCAAAATTTAGCTCGTTCCCACCAGTATTTTTGGCGCTGGAAGGGATAGGTTGGTAGTTTGATTTGCCGCTGAAGCTGACCGCGATTGAATCCACGCCAATCAATTTCGACTCCCCGGTGATATAGCTGTGCCAGACTGGTTAAAATTACTCGGGTGTCGGGCTGTTTACTCGATAAACTAGGGAGTAAAACGGGGCTATAGGTAGATTCCGTCGCAATAGTTGCCCCCAGACTCGATAAGATTGGTTTAGCGCCAAGTTCGAGAAAAATATCGACTTTTTGCTGTAATAAATACTCAAAGCCCCGAGCAAAATTTACAGGTTGAATAATATGCTCGACCCAATAGTCAGGACTAGTAATCGATTCATCGGCTAACTTTGCGGTGACGTTAGAAACCAGCGGAATCTGCGGCAGACTATAGGTAACAGATTCGGCGATCGCTCGAAAATCTCCCATCATCGGCTTCATCAAGGGAGAGTGGAAGGCGTGGGAAACTTCTAGTAGGGTACTACCGATATCTAACTGGGTTAGCTGGTTTTCAATTGTGGTGAGGGTATTGATGTTCCCAGCAATTACGGTATTCTGCTGATGATTGAGGGCGGCGATATTAACTTCCTGTTGGTGATCCCTAATTAACTCAGCAATTGCTGACTGACTGCTAAAGATAGCCAGCATTCCCCCCGAAGAAGGTAACTCTTCCATCAATCTGCCTCGGTTAGCCACGAGCTTAAGCCCATCTTCCAGACTAAAAACTCCAGCAATACAGGCGGCAACATATTCACCAATACTGTGTCCTGCTACATAGTCTGGTCGAATGCCCCAGGATAGCCAAAGCTGCGCCAGGGAGTATTCTAAAGCGAAAATAGCCGGTTGAGTATAGATAGTGCGGTTAATCGACTTTGACTCCCCATCATCTGCTGCAAATATAATTTCCCATAAAGGTCGATCTAAGTAATCTGCGAGAATAGCGGCACACTGATCTAATGCTCGTTTAAAAACAGGTTGAGTTTGATATAGTTCGCGACCCATACCCACATACTGCGAACCCTGCCCGGTAAATAGCCAGCAAATTTGTGACGTTTTGTGCTTGACGACGGTTTGAGTGACGCCCATCTCCTCTTGATGGTTACCGAAAGCTGCTAACTGCTGCTGGAGCTGCGGTTGAGACTCGGTAATACAGGTGAGTCGGTGATTAAAATGACTGCGTTGAGTTTGGGTAGCGGTACAAATATCTCCGAGAGTGCGATCGCAACTTGCCAACCAATCTTGATAACTAGCGACTAATTCTTGTAATGCCGGTTTACTCTTAGCCGAGAGGGTCAGCAAATTCAAAGCCGGATAGTTCTCTGTTTTCTCCTCTTCTCGAACTTTCTCTACAAACTCTCCCATAACGATATGAGCATTAGTGCCGCCAAAGCCAAAGGAATTTACCCCTGCAATCTTCGGTTTGTCACCTACCCAGGGAGTTAACTCAGTGACGACTTCTAGTTTCAGATCGTCAAAGGCGATCGCCGGATTAGGAGTTTTAAAATTCAAGCTAGGGGGAATCTGTCCGTATTTTAACGCCAGGGCTACCTTAATAATCCCGGCTATACCCGCTGCGGTTTCAGTGTGACCAATATTCGTTTTGACCGAACCAATTAAACAATTATTTTGCGATCGCTCTCGACCAAAAACTGCGCCTAAAGCTTCAGCCTCAATTGGGTCACCCACTTTCGTTCCCGTGCCGTGTGCCTCAACATAAGTCACGTCGGCGGGATTAATTCCCGCTTTTTGATATGCTTCCCGCAGCACTGCCTTTTGTGCCTCGGGGTTGGGGGCAGCTAAGCCATTACTCAAACCATCTTGATTTACCGCACTGCTAAGAATTACCCCATAAATATCATCGCCATCAGCTTCTGCTTGAGATAGGGGCTTTAATAATACCAGTCCCGCACCTTCTCCTCTGACGTAGCCATCTGCCGCCGCATCAAAACTCTTACAGCTCCCCGCACTAGACATAAAGCCGCCCTTGCTAAAGCCCACCATAATCGTCGGCAAAAGCAGCATATTTACGCCCCCTGCCAAAGCTAAATCCGATTCTCCCGTCCAAATACTCTGACAGGCAAGATGTACCGCGACCAAAGACGAAGAACAGGCGGTATCCACTGCCAAACTAGGCCCTTTAAAATCGAAGCTGTAGGAAATACGATTGGCGGCAATACAGTTCCCCGTTCCTGTGGTGGCGTAGGGTTCGCTGACGGGTTCTTGCCACATCATAATCGAATAGTCGTGAGTCCCAATGCCGATAAACACCCCAGTTTGACTGCCCTGTAACTGTTCAGGAATTTGACCTGCATCCTCAAGGGTTGACCAGGCAACCTCTAACAACAGCCGCTGTTGGGGATCCATCGTTACCGCTTCCTTGGGGGCAATGCCAAAAAACTGCGGGTCAAAACCGTCAATATCGTCTAAAAAACCACCCCAGCGCGTATTTGCTTTCCCTGGCTGGGAGCGATCGCGATCGTAATAAGCATCCACGTCCCATCGAGAGGGAGGAACTTCCCTAATTCCACTCTGACCTTCGCACATCATCGACCAAAAAGCCTGAGGATTTTCAGCGCCGGGAAAACGACAGCCAAGACCAATAATTGCGATGGGTTCTAATTGCATGGTTCGCGCAAGCTACAGAAGAAACTAAATTAACCAATAGTCAGAACAAACTCTGTTGGCTATGGCAGAGTCCCGTCGAGCGGGATCGAGATAATCTCTGACTGTCGTGTAGGTTAGCATATCTATAGTCTTTTGTAGGCTTGGTAATAAAGAACCTGGCTACCCGAGCCGATCCACATATACTAGTCCTGTATTTTTCGTAGAGATTAAATTTTGTTAGTGCCTTATCTCAATGCTGGTGCCTTACCCAGAAGAAGAGCAAATACCTGCAAAATGAGGTGGGGTATATTTAGGTCAGGCGATCGTCCCGAACTAATTTAAGTTCGTGCTTGTTAAATGGGAAGATACCTTGAGTGCACCTAAGATAGATGTCTTACCGCTATTGTTGTTTCCAACGAGTAAATTCACTCTACCAAAATGATTGAGAGGATGTTTGAGAAGTTATTTCTTATACAAATTAGTTCTTGATTTAGCTCCCCTTGCCCACCAAAATTGGGGAGAATACGACTCAAAGTCCCCCAGATTTGGGGGGATTTAGGGGGCGAAGAGTAGCATCTTATACTTTTAAAACATCCTCTGAAGTTAAAAGATTAAAACAGGGGAGACTTTCTACTTTAAATTGCTCTAGCATGGCTTTTTACACACCATTTTCCAAATCAGTTTTTTATATCCTGTATTCATTGTGTAGATACGTAATCAGTTAAAATAGCTTTGATTTTTTTTCACGGTATTATTTATTCTTCTATGATATTCTTTGAATTGCCCCCGATGCGATCTCATGTATGACCGAAATAATAATTAATTTATTAACTAAGGCGTGTCATCAATTAAGCCAGACGATAGAAGAAGCCAGATATTTTGAAGTCCAGTCTAACTTCTAATTTTGGCTCCTTGAAACACCTGCTCTACGGGAACTGAGAAAAAACAACGTTTCTCGATACGATGATGTCCTGTTTCACAAATCGATTCGGTTCTAACACTTTAAGTTCCTTCAGTCTGATTTTTGTGTTTTTTAAACCAATTTTGAGCATCTTTAGCCAGAGTAGGATGGTTTGCTTTGAGAGTCAGAATAAATCTGCCCCAACTTCTTTGATTTGCTTGGCAATGGCTGTCTGAGTCCCCGCGGATGCGCTGCATTTCGTTCGATTTTTGCTCTACTGCCGCTTGACCTAGAACTAGTTTATGGCTACTCGAACATGCACGGGAGCATCACTAAAGATTTTAATGAGCTTTTTCGGTCATAAGAGCTATTTAGACTTTTGCCATCAATGGCTACTATCTTAAGTCCTAATTCTCTTGCTATGAAATTTACCCAGGATTGAAAGTTCTGCTCCAAAATCTCTAGGTCTAATTGACTGAATATTCTGCCAAATATATCGTGTGATGGTATTCCATTTGGCAGTTCCAGGAATGTTTTAAGCCATTCTTCTTTAGCTTTACCGTATGTTTTTGTAACCCCATCCATGACGCGAAGCTAATCCTTTAGGGCTCCCCAGCATAGCATTGCCAAGATTGCGATGGCTATTATGTCTACTAGCTTGTGAGAACTTCTGGTCACAACCCTCTGGTCTGTTATCTTGCCAAAATGTTCTTCTATCCTTTCTCTCAAAGATTCTTTGGTCATGAGAATAAATATTTTATCTTCCCATGTTTATCTCTATTTGTTTGATGCGATTACCCTGGGATAATTATGACTTTGATTCCTAATTATAGCAATCGAAGTATAGGTTAGGACGTTTGTTTAACAGCTAAATCTACTCTTTCTCGAAAGTCATCAATACT
>JBCBIN010000110.1:0-9570 GCA_038524555.1 Cyanobacteria bacterium J06623_7
ATAATCCCAGTCCGCAAGTATTAGATAATGTTGCCACTCTAGATATGACTAACCCCCCCGGAGGTAGTGAGATACCAGCAAACCAGCCTCAACCCTTACCTCAAAACGCCCCTGAAGCAGTTGCTACTCAGCCTCAACCAGCACAAACCCCTGCAACCACTCTAGAGGGATTAATTACTAACGTTTTGACCCCCTTAAGTCAGGCTCTATACGATAGCTATAACAGCTTGTTTAACACTCCCAGTACTCCTCAATCACCTCCTAGCGATCGCTAGAAAAGTGACGAAACAGAAAAAAGAATCATAATTTTTAGATGACTGAAATGAAGCTTACTCGCGGTGGCTTCATTTTTTTTTGGCAATTTTTGGGCGAAGTTGGTTGCCGAAATCAACTTTAGCTTGCAAAATTGGATAAATTCAGCCTGACCATACTTCCTTATATTCATTTTTATCGGCGTTGGAAGCCAAACATGACCTTTACTTAGTTATATTCCGTTTGGTCATTTACTAGAGTGTTCGGGGAACTATATAAATACAGCTTTTATCTGTAACAAGCAAAGCTTTTCTCGGCTTCTGCCAAGAGGATGACACAATAACCCCGTTTTCAACTCTAGGGTCGCTCTAACTATCGAGCGGGATATATCCGATTGCTAGCTCATTATATATCTCTTTTTTTTATGTCTTTCGCCATTAAACAGGGACTTTTTAAACTCAATATTATCGACCACCACGCCATTTTGGGTGTGTCACTAGACGCGGGACCAAAGCAAATTCGCCTGCAATATTTAAAAATCGCGCAAAAGCTTCATCCAGATAAATGCCGACAGGATCCGGCTAAGGCAAAAACCGCAGGACAAATCCTCTCGAAGTTAGTCAACCCCGCCTACGAACAGCTATCACGCAAGAGTGCTTTCGCCGAGCATCAGTTAGTTCTAACCCAGATAGGCAAAAAGCTCGCAGAAAATAAAGATAAAATTGCAATTAAAAATAAGCTGGCGCTCGAACTGCTGCAAACATCAGCCAGTCCCGAGTTAGTCTATCCTAAATTATTAAAGAAATTAATTACAGAACAATATCATACTCTAGCTTTATTGGGAGAAAAAATTGAAGCCATCAGCGAACTGAATTTAGTTTATCTGATGCTCAAAAGCGATCGCGGCATCAACCGTAATACTTTTAAATCTACTCCTCCTCAGGTTAGTAAAACAACAGTCGCTCAAAGTAAAAAGACCGTCGCTCAAGCTCCGCCTCCTCCTCCCAAAAAGACCGTAGCAGCCTCAGTCGAGCCAGAACCAAGTAACGATTCCCGAGTTAATGCCTTTGTCAATCGCGCTCAACAGTATATTGCCAAAGCCGAGTTTGATCGCGCCATCAAAGAGTTAAAAGATGCCTTAAGAATTAACCCCAACCACGGAACTGCTCACGCCGTTATGGGTCGAGCCTATTTACACAAGAAGCAGTTGACTATGGCGAAGGTTCACATTGACAAGGCACATAAAGCCGATCCTCACAATCAAACGGTAATCGATTCCAAGAAAGCTCTAGATAAACTGAGTCGAGTAACCAAGAAATCAAAGACATCCCATCCCGGTGGGGAGACAAAATCCACCGACAAAAACAGCAAACCAGGAACTAGTGGTTTCTTTAGTGGTTTTTTTGGGTCGAAAAAAAAGTAAGATGACACAGTAGAGATATTGGTATTCAAGTCAATATCACCGTCGAAGATAAGAGCGATCAATTGCCAGAGTAACAACTATAGCCGTTTTTAATTGAATAGACTTCGTTGAATCTTGACTAGTTTGTAGCGCTCGGCTATTGGCTTTTTTAAAATTTGATTGTGTAGTTTACTCCTATGAAAAGCATAGTAAATTACTAAATTACTCTGACGGCATAAACTAAGCTAATTTCGACCTGCTGGATTTTTTTTCACTTACCGAACATGATCTATCAACCGCCTGCGGGAGCAAGAGACTTACTGCCCTTAGAGGTAGAGCAAAAACGTTGGATTAACGATCGCCTCCAGCATCAATTTCAAACCTGGGGCTATCAGCGCATTGTCACCTCAACCTTAGAATGGCTGGATACCCTGACCGCAGGAGGAGCAATTAGACCAGACAAAGTAATTCAACTACGAAATAACGGCGAAAGCTCTCTGGGTTTACGTCCCGAACTTACTGCCTCCATCGCTCGTGCTGCCGTGACGCGCATGGCGGGAAACACCGATCCTCAAAGACTGTGCTATCGTGCCAATGTCTTCCGTAACCCCTCCCAAAGCCACCATGGTCGTCAGCTAGAATTTTATCAAGCGGGGGTAGAACTGCTGTTTGCCGGTGGAGTTTTAGCCGATGCCGAAACGATTCTCTTGCTGGCAGAATGCCTACACGCTCTGGGGGTTCCCGACTGGTCAATTTTACTAGGAGAAGCCGGATTGACGCGATCGCTTTTAGCGGTTTTTCCCCCCGCCATGCGGACTGAGGTTCGTACCTGCATTGCCAACTTAGATCGCATTACCCTAGAGAGTTTAGATTTAGCCCCCGAGTTAAAACAACAGGCGCTGATGCTGTTCGATCTTAGGGGCAAGCCAGAAGCAGTTTTAAGCAGAATAGCCCAACTTGATTTGGATGGCGATGCTCAAGCCACGGTAGATAACCTCAAGTCACTAATCGAGCTATTGAACAGTAGTTCCCAGCGACCTCTACCCCTAACCTTAGATTTAAGTCTGCTGCAAACTTTTGATTACTATACCGGTATCGTTTTTAAAGCGGTTAGCTTCCAAAATTTCCAGTCTTATATCTTGGCAGAAGGTGGACGTTACGATCGCCTGTTAGGACTATACGATCCCCAAGGAAATAGCTCTCCCGGCATCGGTTTTTCTCTTTCCATCGAAGACCTGCATTCCTGTCTACTAGCTACAGATAAACTACCCCAGCAGGCTCTCCATAGCGACTGTCTAGTAGTTCCCACTTCTCCTCTGGCGGCAGCGGCGGCGCTAAAATATGCTCACCAGTTGAGACAGGATAAATCTTTAAAGGTCGAAATAGAATTGAGCGATCGCTCTTTAGAGGAAGTCAAGCAATATGCCCGCACCTGTCGTATCGAACAGTTGATTTGGATCGAAGCTGACGGGACTTCCCGAGTGGAAGCAGTAAATTAACAGGAGAAAATACAGTTGGTAGCAGAGCTAATTCTAGTTGTTTCAGATTAGATATGATAAAGAACTAGAGGTAAAACAAGACACGGCACGAGAATGGTATTAAGTAAGTTTTTTCCGGCTAAACAAGACAAGTGGCAGCCAATTATCAAACAGCTCACGGCAATTTTGGGTGCAGATGGCGTAATTCGCCGCAAGGAAGAACTGCTGACCTATGAATGTGATGGCTTGGCTAGCTACCGCCAGCGCCCAGCTTTAGTGGTATTACCTCGCACCACGGAAGAAGTAGCCGCCGTAGTTAAACTATGTCACGATCGCGATTTACCCTGGGTCGCCAGAGGTGCGGGCACGGGTTTATCTGGGGGCGCACTACCCCACGGGGAAGGAGTACTAATTGTCACTGCTCGCATGAACCAGATTTTGCAGCAAGACCTAGACAATCATCGGATTACCGTCCAGCCCGGGGTCATTAATAACTGGGTCACTCAGGCGGTTAGCGGCGCTGGCTTTTATTATGCTCCCGATCCCTCGAGCCAAATTATTTGTTCGATTGGTGGCAACGTGGCGGAAAATTCCGGTGGAGTCCACTGTCTCAAATATGGCGTAACGACCAACCACGTTTTAGGTCTCAAAATCGTTACTACCGAGGGGGAAATCGTCGATGCTGGTGGGACGGTAAACGAGATGCCAGGATACGATTTAACCGGCTTATTTGTGGGTTCAGAAGGGACTTTGGGAATTGCGACAGAAATTACTTTACGGCTACTCAAACGTCCCGAGTCTGTCTGCGTTGTCCTGGCAAATTTTCCCACCGTCGAAGCTTCAGGGGCAGCAGTGGCTGACATTATTAGCTCGGGTATTATTCCTGCGGGCATGGAAATCATGGATAACTTGAGTATTAATGCCGTAGAAGATATTGTCGCTACAGGTTGTTATGACAGAAATGCCCAGGCTGTATTATTAGTCGAACTAGACGGTTTGGCAGTAGAGGTCAAAGCCTATAAACAGGAGGTAGAAGCAATTTGTCGCCAGCATCAGGCAACGGGCATTACTATCGCTAACGATATTGATACTCGCGCCAAGCTGTGGAAGGGTAGGAAAGCCGCTTTCGCGGCGGCAGGACACATGAGCCCCGACTACTTCGTTCAAGATGGGGTAATTCCCCGGACTAAGCTCGCTGAGGTATTGGGGGAAATAAACGCTTTAAGCGATCGCTATGGCTATAAAATTGCGAATGTCTTCCATGCTGGAGATGGCAACCTCCACCCTCTAATTCTTTACGATAATAGCGTTCCGGGTGCTTTTGACACGGTAGAAGAAATTGGCGGCGAAATTCTCAAACTCTGTGTCGATGCCGGCGGTAGCCTTTCGGGGGAACACGGTATCGGTGCTGATAAAAACTGCTACATGCCCTACATGTTTGAGGCGATCGACCTGGAAACCATGCAGTATGTCCGCACTGCTCTAAACCAGAAAGGATTAGCCAATCCCGGCAAAATATTTCCTACTCCCCGTAGCTGTGGCGAAGCAGCTAATGCCAAAAAACAGCAATTTAAGGATGTAGAGCTTTACTAAAAAAATTTAGTCTCATACCAAAACAGCAAGCTATCTAACCAGCAAATGTTCCTTGATATTTGGTTTAATAGGGTTTCAGAATTAAAGTGCAAGCAAATTTGGCTACTCCCAAATAAATGTGTCAGGCAGCTAGGAAATATAGTCGTCTAGCCTGAATTTTATTTTAACTAGACTATTTAACTTATACGAGTCAATTATCTTATGTCTGCCCCTCCAATCCAGTGGTATCCAGGTCATATTGCTAAAGCCGAACGGCAATTAAAAGAACAGCTAACCAAAGTAGATGTAGTATTAGAGATTCTTGATGCGAGGATTCCTTTGGCTTCCCATCATCCTCAGATAGATAGCTGGATTGGGACTAAACCAAGAATTACGGTGTTGAACCGCGAAGATATGATTTCTGAAGGGGCAAAACAAGCTTGGCGACAGTGGTTTGCAGCGCAAGAAATCCAACCCTATTTTACCAATGCCAAACAAAGTAAGGGAATTAAACCCATTAAAAATGCGGCTCAAAAAGCAGGTGTAGCAATGAATCAGCGTCGGCGCGATCGCGGTATGCGCCCTCGTCCTGTCAGAGCAGTAGTTATCGGCTTTCCTAACGTGGGAAAATCGGCGCTAATCAATCGTTTAGTAGGCAAAAAAATAGTAGTTAGCGAACGTCGTGCGGGGGTGACGCGGCAACTGCGCTGGGTCAAAATCTCGAAAGAAATAGAATTGCTCGATGCTCCAGGAATTATACCCTGGCGGCTAGAAAATCAGCATGATGCGGTTAAATTGGCTATATGTGAGGATATCGGACAGGCCTCTTATGACAATCAGGTCGTAGCAGCACAGGAAATAGATTTACTAATTAAATTAGGTCACGAGAAAGTTTTAAAGTCCCGTTTCAATTTTGACTTCGATGCCGATATAATTACCGGCGAGGCTTTTATTCAAGAGGTAAGCGATCGCTCTTTTAAAGGCGATAAAGAGAGAGTTGCCCGCCAGATACTCTACGATTTCCGCACGGGAAATATGGGCAAAATTGCTCTAGAATTACCTCCATCAGTGTAAATGCCTGACATGCCTTGCCCATACACCAATCAAAAAACCGTACAAACAATTGTAAGTAGTGAAATATAAATATCTGTTATTGTTTTTATTAATATTTTGGTTGGGATTTGTACCAGTCGCCAAGGCGGATATGTGTCGCGATCGATTTGGACAAGAAGTCTGTATCCTTAAGCTCAAGCGGAGTGCCAAAAATTATTGGGAATATCGCGCCACCGTTAGCGTTGACGGTGAGAAACAGCGCCATAAAGAAATTTACAACTGTCGAGATCGCACTTTAACCCGTAAAGGTAAATATCCCATCCCGTTTAGAGACGATAGCCCCGGAGAATTAGTCTGTAAAACTTTCCAAACACGTACTAATACCTATCGTCCGGGCAAATGGTAGCGATAAGATAGAAGATAAGTTTAATTTTTTTCTGCCATGCAAGCGATCGTCGAAGGCTCGACCTTTCCCTTTACTATCCCACAAGGATTCCGCATTACTCCCGAACAGTTTGAGCAGTTAGCGGCAGTCGAACAGATAGCACGATTAGAATTAACCGCCAGTGGAGAATTAATAGTTATGAGTCCAACAGGGGGTACAGCAAGGAGAAAAAATAGTCGTCTGATTCAAAGACTGAGAAATTGGGCAGATAATGATGGTCAGGGAGAAGTATTTGATTCCTCTACAGTATTTATTTTACCTAGTGGAGCAAGAAGAAGCCCTGATGTAAGCTGGATTTACTTAGAGAAATGGAACAGACTAACCCCCGCACAACAAGATGGTTTTCCGCCCATAACTCCTGATTTTGTCATCGAGCTTGTCAGTCCCAGCGATATTAAAAATAAGAGATATACAGATTTACAGAATAAGATGCAGGAGTATTTAGACAATGGGGTAAAACTAGGCTGGCTTATCGAACCTTCAGCTAAACAAGTAGAAATATATCGCCCTGGCGAACAGGTAGAAATTTTAAACAATCCTCAAACTCTATTTGGAGAAGATATCTTACCTGGGTTTAGTTTAGACTTAAGCGAAATTTTTACGTAGAGAACTGATACTAAGGTGATCGCTTTCTGTTTCTTCATCCTTTATCCCTTAATAAGGTATGCTGCGTCACAGAGTTAATTATCAGAATTTAAAATACAATGGCGATCGCAACAGATAAAATCCAGGTGGGTAATTTCCAGTGGTTTTATCGTCAAACTGAACTAGACAGTGAAAGAACACCAATACTTTTTTTACACGGTTTACCTGCCCATAGCTACACTTGGCAGAAATTAATGTCTATCTTAGCAGAGTCGGATATTCCTAGCATTGCCCCTGACTGGCTTGGCTCAGGGTTTTCGGCTAAACCAGGTAAGCGAGATTTTGCTTATACTCCCGATGCCTATCTCAAAGCTTTAGGAGAACTGATTGAGGAATTAAAATTAGAGAACTTTTATTTAGTTGTTCAGGGATTTTTAGGTTCGGTGGGTATTCAGTATGCTCTCCAAAATAGCGATCGCATTGAAGGGTTAATTGTTCTCAACACGCCGATAACTTCTGGGGCAAAACTTCCTTGGTCGCTAAAACAAATGACCTTTCCCGTTATGGGTGACATGATGACCCAAGATCCACTACTGGTTGATCGCACGATTGAAAAGGGTAGTGGCTTTGTGGTTGAAGATAAAGATTTAGAGATTTTAAGAAAGCCTTTTTTGCAGAGTTCGGATGTTGGTCGAGCGTTGATGATGACCCTCAAACAGTTACAGCTGGATGTTGCCACCAAAGAGATTGCAGCGGGTTTAAAAACCTGGTCGAAACCAACTTTAATTATTTGGGGGACGGCAGATGCTTGGCTGGATACAGAAGCAGTGAAAAAGCTGGCAGATGCTAATGAAGCTATTACCCTCAAAGAGTTGTCCGAAGCCAAACACTACCCCCAAGAACATTGGGCATCCGACATTGCCACAGAAATTGTGCAATTTTTTCGCCGTAAAGTTTTTTAAGATGCAGTTTTCCTGAGAAAATTAAAATAAAGTAATATTTGTTTTGAGCAAGATGAAAATTTTTCGCCCTATTCTTTCCCTAATATTAGTACTGGCAACGACGCTTTTAGTCAGCTGCGGCAGTTCTGAGGTAGCAGCACCGCCTACCTATACACCTGAAAAACTACAGAAAGTTAGTACCTATCGTATTCCGTTAGATATCGCTCGAGATCGCCTCCCAGAACTTGGTGAATCGATTGCCAATGAAGATTGGATCAATGCCGATTCTTTCTTACATGGTCCTTTGGGTTCGATTAGAAGAGACTTGACTTATCTCTCTAAAGCCTTATTACCCGACGAACAAGAACCCGCACTAACTTTAGCCAAAGATATTTTCAAACATTTCGAGAATATTGACGTAGCTGTAGCCGAGAAAGATTACACTTTGGCGAACAATCAATATCGCGAAGTAGTAGCCGATATAGACACCTATGCCAGCCTAATTCCTCAAACTAAAGCGACTAAAGACCCTGCGGACCAGGCAATGACAGAAGCAAAAAACGCCATCAGAGTCGTACAGGCAGAAATTGAATAAGCTATTCTCGATTTCGATAACGATAATGCTTAGATTTGATTCTTAGTTTTTAGTTCTGAGAATAAATATCTATTGTGGCTTGGTTCTACCGAGCCTTTTTTTTGCCTACAGGTAAAACAATTTAACCTCTTTGCGTTTGTTTTAGTGCGAGACAATTATCTTATGAGCAAAATTATTATCATTGGCTGCGGTGTAGTAGGAGCTGCGATCGCCTACGAACTCAGCTTAATTTCCGGCTTAGATATCACCGTCATCGAACAAAATCATCCCGCTTCTGGTTCCACTGGAGCAGCTTTAGGGGTGTTGATGGGGGCAATTAGCCACAAGAAAAAGGGTCGGGCTTGGCGGTTTCGTCGTGCTAGCCTTCAGCGTTATCAAACTCTCGTTCCCGAACTTCAGGAACAAACTGGGTTAAATATATCTGTCAATCAGCAGGGAATATTTAAGCTACTATTTACCGGAGACAATATAGAGAAGTGGCATAAACTCAAAGAATTTCGAGCCCTGGAAGGTTGGAATTTGACTATTGGCGATCGCTATTTTGTTCGGAAACATTGCCCCCAGATAAGCAGCGAAGACATCATCGGCGCAGTTCATTCTCCTCAAGATGGACAAATCAATCCGGTAGAACTTACCAACGCTTTAGTTAGTGCCGCTACAGCCAATGGAGTTAAATTTAAATTTGGCACTAAAGTTAATAATTTTGTCACGCAAACTGATGACGGGCGATCGCACTGTCAATACTTAATTACCGATGCAGGTAAGATTGAGGTCGAACAGCTAATTATTTCCGCTGGCTTAGGTTCGACTCCCCTAACAAGTTCCCTACAGCAAACCATCCCCATTCGTCCCGTGTTGGGTCAGGCAATTAAACTTAAGCTAGATCGCCCTTTAGGCAATCCCCAATTTCAACCCGTTATTTCTGGTCACGACATCCATTTAGTACCATTAGGCAACAACGAATATTGGCTGGGGGCAACGGTAGAATTTCCCACAGAAACGGGAGCTAGTATTGCTGATGCTGAATTACTAGAAAAAACTATTAGTGATGCGATCGCCTTTTGCCCCGAATTAAAACAGGCAGCTATTCTTAAAACTTGGTCGGGTAAACGTCCTCGCCCAGAAGGTATCCCCGCACCGATTATCGAAAAACTAGCGGGCTATAGTAATGTTTTACTCGCCACTGCCCACTACCGTAATGGAGTTTTGCTAGCTCCCGCAACGGCCTTAGAAGTAGCTCAACTTAT
>JBCBIN010000111.1:0-9553 GCA_038524555.1 Cyanobacteria bacterium J06623_7
CAAAATTTGTATAAAAAAGTATGAAAATTAATCAAAATAAAAAATAGCAGGCTGGAATAACTCAAGAATTACCAGCGCCACATAAAAGTTTGAATAATTCTTTTTTATATCGTTGGATATCTCGTACTATCGACTCTCGTCCCCTTGGTGTTGCCAGAATAGGCATTGGTCTAGCTTTTTTAATTGATTGGTTAAATAAACTGGAGCGTCGCTATGCCAGTTTAGACCCTAATTCATTTCATTATCCCTGGTGGTCAGGGCTGCCTGTTCTCCCTCCAGAATTGGCCAATCTACCTTTTGTGCTCTGGTTAATTGGTGGGCTAGGAATAGTTTGGGGATTCAAAACCCGGAGCAGCGGCATTATCGCTTTGGTGGGAAATGGTCTATATTTTTTTAGCGATCGCCAAAACTATTCCAACCATGGTTACTTGCTACTATTGCTGATTTTTTTACTAATCCTGGCAGACTCGGGAGCTGCAATTTCCTGGGATGCTCGTCAGCGCCAACGAAGGCAAATTCCCGGCTGGGGAGTGGATTTACTCAAGATTCAGCTCAGCGTAGTGTATTTTTTTACTTTTATGGTCAAAATCAGACCCGACTGGTTGTCTGGATCTCTGATGTATCTTAACCTCAATGGCCCTTTTGCTACTTATCTAACTCAATTACCGGGAGTTTATCGTGGTCTCGCTTGGTTTGCCCTCCTGACTGAGGGTTTTTTATTCTGGGGTCTGTGGAGCAAGAAATGGCGTGCTCTAGCTTTATTAGTAGGCGTGCTGCTACATGTCGGCATTCTCCTGACGGTTAAATTCACCCTGGGTTTAATTTCATTTGGTTTATTGTCCCTTAGTCTGTATCCCCTGTTTCTGGAACTGCCCGCGCAGAAAGTCACCGTTAGCTTGCGTCCTGATTTAGGACTTTTCACTTATCTACTGAATCGACTTAAATATTTTGATTGGCTGGGGGCAACGGAACTAAAAAAACAAGAGTCAACTTCAATGCAACGTCCCTGGCTACTTTTACAAGAATCCAATGGTCGAGAGCGAATTAACTACGACGGTCTAAGTCGTTGGCTTTCCCTGCTTCCTGCCCTGGCACCATTTGCCGTTACCTGTCAATTCTTAGGAACTAGAGGTAACCATGACTAGAGTAATTTCTCAAGTTTGTATTGTCGGTGGTGGATTCGGCGGTCTTTATACAGCACTCTCCTTGAGCCGATATTCTTTGGTCAAAACGGGTTGCTGTAAGGTTACTTTAATTGAGCCAAAATCCCGATTTCTCTTTAGTCCGCTGCTGTATGAACTTTTAACCAAGGAGCTAGAACCATGGGAAATTGCCCCCAGCTACCAAAAACTGTTGCAGAATACCTCAATTACCTGGATTCAAGACCAAGTACAGCAGATAAATCTCAGCAAACGAACTCTTCGGCTAGCTCAGTATCCTCCACAGAATTATGATTATCTGGTTTTAACTGGAGGACGGCAGGCCAAAGCACCTCCTACTTTTACTTATCCTTACCAGACTTTCCGCTCTCTGGCCGATGCTGAAGAAATCTTAACCAGAATAGAGTCATTGCTTAGAGATCGATCTCGAATCTCGATCGCCATTGTTGGGGCTGGAGCGAATGGTGTAGAGTTAGCCTGCAAACTTAGCGATCGCCTAGGGGCTCGGGGCAAAATCTTCCTAATCGATCAAAACCAGGGTATTCTGAAAAACTTTAATTCTGGGATCCAAAAAGCGGCGAACAAAGCTCTTGCGGCCAGAAATATTGAGATTTGTCTTAACAGCAAGATTCAGGCGACTGCCGCCGACACCCTGAAAATTAGTTCTCCAGAACGGCAATTCACCCAAAACTTTGAGCAAATAATCTGGACGGTGGGAACGGCTTCCCATCCTTGGGTAAAACAACTCAACTGTCAGAAAAATTCCTGGGGACAATTGTTAACTTGCCCCACTCTACAGTTAATCGACTATCCCGAAGTCCTGGCTCTAGGAGACATAGCCGAGATTCAACAATCCAAAACTAAGATAGTTCCCAATACGGCCCAGGCAGCTTATCAGCAGGCTCCTCTTGCCGCTCGGAACTTGCTTGCTCTGATGCAGGGACATCGACTTAAGGGTTTTGTCTACTATCACTTAGGGGACATGCTGACCCTGGGTAAAGGAAAGGGACTTATTTCTAGCTTTGGTTTCAATCTAGCCGGTTCGTTGGGAGGTTTACTCCGTCGCCTGATTTACATTTATCGCCTGCCTACCCTAAGGCACCGTCTTCAAGTGGGCCGAAAATTTCTTATTAAGCTGTTGCGTCATGACTGATTTTCCCTCTCTATCTAATACAGAACGGCTCTGGCAGAATGTGAAAGCTGGCTGGAGTCTGGATTTACGTTCTCTAGCTCTACTACGTATTGGTTTAGCCTGCCTAATTATGATTAATTTGGCTAGCAGTTTGAACCAAGGGTCCGCTTTTGTTTTCTGGTTGAGGGTGCTAGGGTTGTGTTCGGCTGGATGCTTATTCCTGGGCTATCGCACCACTATAGCCAGCATTTATAGTTGGGGAATTTTGATTTTTCTGCATCATCAAGACTCTGGTTTAATCGCTTCTGGGGAGACGTTACTCTGTTGGCTGACCTTCTGGAGCCTATTTCTGCCTTTGGGAGCTTGTTTCTCCTGTGACGGAGCTTGTAACACCAACGCCGTACCACCGCCATTTCTAGTCTTTACTGGGGGGACAGTAGGTATGCTAGGACAGTTCTTTCTGCTGGGGGGCATTGCCTTAAATCAGGCTCAGGTTAACCCTGGTACGTGGCTCTTGAGCTTGCTTAGCTGCTTACTGTTTCTTTGTCCCTGGCGTCTGGGTCTGGGACGATTGGCCGCGATCGCCGGCTGGCTCATGGGGGGATGGCTAGTTATTCCTACGCCGGAAATCTGGCTCTTGTTGGGATTAGGATTTCTCCCCAGCATAGTTTGGGAGCTTGCCGAACAACACATTTCCAGCAAAGAGATCACTGGTCTAGTAATTAACTATGACCGTGACTGTGGTTTTTGTAAAAAAGTCGTACATCTTTTAAGAACCTGGCTGATTCTGCCGGGAGTACCCCTACGAGAGGCTCAGGACAATCCCTCAATTTTGGCAGACATGGAACAATATAACTCTTGGGTAATCGAAGATTATCAAGGTCGGCGCTATTTTAAATGGCAGGGAATTGCATATGTCGTAAGTATTTCTCCCTTATGGTGGTGGTTGGCTCCAGTGCTGCGTATGGCTCCTTTGATGAAGCTCGGCACAAAAATTTACGAGGAGATCGCCAATAATCGTCGCTTGATGGGGAATTTTACTAGACCATTACAGTTCCGTCCTTACCAAATTCAAACACCTTTACTAGTGAATTTATGGGCGTTAGGCTGGCTATGGATCGTCATCTGGGGCAATCTTGGAGGCTGGTTTTATCATTCTACCTCAGTCAATTTACCTTCTTCTGCGAGGGAAGCTACTTGGTTTACAACGAAGCTAATTCGTTTGCTACACCTAGACCTCCCGACCACTATTTTTCTCCACAATTAACCGCTCAATAATCATAAAAATATTTGTCAACCTTCTAAATCGCCCTTCTATCGGCTCTGATATAGTGACTCAAGATTCCCAACAACCAAGTTTCAAAATTGCCTTTATTTTAGGACGCTTTCCTGTTTTGTCCGAAGCTTTTATTCTCAATCAAATTGCTGGCTTACTGGATCGGGGTCACCAAGTAGATGTTTATGCTTTGGAAGGATATTCCGGGGAGGACAAGGTACACCCCCTGGTTGCCCAACACCAACTAGCAGAACGAGGGCGCTATATCCCTTCCATACCAGATAATTTTGCTCGGCGCTGCCTTAAAGCGGGACAATTATTACTACGTTATGGCTGGCAAAATCCGGGAGTTGTATTCAAGTCCCTCAACATTTTTCGGTATGGTAAACAAGCGGCTTCTCTTCGACTATTTTATGGAGCGATCGCTTGTCTAGATGCTCCCCAGTACGATTTGATTCATTGTCAATTTGGTATTTATGCCCTTCAGGGTAAATACCCCGAGGATGCTGGAGTACTCGCTCTGAGAAGCTTAGGTTTGCTGTCGGGTAAGTTACTAGTTGGCTTTCGCGGCTGGGATATTAGCTGGTATGTTCAACAGCAAGGAACAGATGTTTATCAACAATTATTCAAAACCGCCGATTTTTTCCTGACTAACTGTCACTTCTTTCGCGATCGCGCTGTTAGTATTGGCTGCCCTTCCCCCAAGATTGAAGTTTTGGGTTCTGGTATCGATTGTCAAAAGTTTCGGTTTCATCCCCGCCATTGGCCTAAAGATGGAACGATCCGTCTAGCTACCACGGGGCGCTTGGTAGAAAAAAAAGGCATTGAGTACGCTATTCGCGCTGTTGCCCGAGCAATTCAAGAATATCCTCAGATTGAATACAACATCATTGGTGATGGTTATCTACGCCATGATTTACAACAGTTAATTGCCAAGCTAGGTTTAGAGGGGCAGATCGTGCTGCGGGGTTGGTGTCAGCAAGAAGAGATTATCGATATTCTCGACCATAGCCAGATTTTTCTGGCTCCCTGCGTTACGGCTCAAGATGGCAATCAAGATGCCCCAGTGAATACTCTTAAAGAGGCTATGGCAATGGGCTTACCGGTAATTTCGACGGTTCACGGTGGAATTCCTGAACTAGTGCAGGATGGCCGTTCTGGTTACTTAGTCCCAGAAAGAGATCCCCAGGCGATCGCCCAGAAAATCTTATATCTAATTGCCCACCCTCAACTTTGGCCAGACATCGGACGGCAAGGTCGAGACTTTGTAGAACAACATTACGATATGGAACCTTTGAACGATCAACTAGTAGCAGTTTATCGACGCTGTTTGATTTCGCCTAATAACCCTACACCATTGTAATTCGGCAGTAATTTTGCCCAAATCTTGAGATTATCTGTTAGAGAGTCAAAACCTTCTTAGCATTGGTAATAATACCTATAGTAAAGATGCACTGGGAAATATCCAACCAGCCTATGGGTAGCTCGGACTATATTGCCGCTTATTATGTTGACCCAGATTGGGGCAGCGATCTCAATCCCGGGACTTCCGATCGCCCCTTCAAAACGATTCAAAAGTCGGTAGAGGTGGCGGCTGCCAATTCTAATGATGGCAATCAGATTTTGCTCCAGGGGGGGACTTACAATTTAACTCAGCCTTTAGAAATCAATACTACCGGGGGCACTGCCGATGCTTTTTTGTCAATTCAGCCGGTGCCGGGGGAAAAGGCGATTCTCGACGGTAGCCTCATCGAACAATACAGGAGTCTGATCGATATTAGAGATGTGCGCCGCGTCAATATTATTGGCTTGGAAATTCGTAATGCTCCGAGCCATGGTATCGAAGTTGTCAATGGTAAACAGATTAATATCGTCGGTAATCTAATCTACCAGACCCAGGGCATGGGTATTAGAGTTAGGGGCTATACGGGAGAAAATCTGCAATTTGAAGCCGACAGCAGCGTTCAAAGCTCTGACATAGTTATTGAAAACAATGGAGTCTATCAAACTAATCTCAGCAACAGCGGGAGCAATAAGGGGGTAGATAACTGGGGTGCGGGAATTCAGGCCTGGAATGCTGATGATGTGGTGATCGTGAACAATACCGTTGGTGAAAACTATGGCGAGGGCATTGGTCTGACCTTGGTGGATGATGGGGTAGTCGCTAATAATCGCCTTTATAATAATTTCAGCGCTCAAATATATTTAGATAATGTTCGAGAAAGCATAGTAGAGAACAACTTTATCTACAATACAGGCGATCGTCGATTTTATCGGGACGACTTACCAGCTCATGGTCTGGCTTTGGGCAACGAAATTCATAATGTAGCCGAAGCAGAAGAATATTATCTAAATGACAATCTTATTCGCCGCAATGTAATTGTGGGAGCTGATTCGGGAATTATTTATGGCACCTGGGCGGGAACTCACCAAGACCAAGCTACTAATAATTTTCAAGGCTTGCGTAATACTCAAATCATTAACAATACTGTTGTTGATTCCCAGTCTTACAGCATTCAATTTTATCGCGACTCCAATACGGAAGATGTCCTGGTTGCCAACAATATTTTCTTCCAACAATCTGATCGGAATGAGAGTGCTATTGACCGTCTAACCGGAGTTAATTTTGGCCGTAATCTCTGGTTTGGCGAAGACGCTGGTATGAGCAGCAACCCAGAAGATATTTATGCCGACCCTCTTTTAGCCAATCCTGACGGGAGGGATTTAGCCGATTATCAACTCTTACCGGATTCTCCCGCTATTGATGTAGTATTAGAGAATGAAAGTTATTGGATAACCGATAACCAAGGAGATTTAGGCGCTCTAGAGTTTGGTGAGCCGGGTTTTGAGCCGGGAGATATTGTCTAGGATAGATGAGTAAGATCGGCGATCAAGCCAGCACAGTTCGAGTGGAAAATCGAGAAAAAATCCCAGAGGAGTTAGGCAATCTTTGCCTGAAGACATTTGCCTCAATCTACAGCATTGCTCTGTGGCTGGAGATGGCAGAAGGTTGGGAACACCCAGAATTTACCTGGATTGGCTTAATTTTGCTGCTCGTTACTATCATTCCTCAAATCAACCTCTTCAAGTTTTGCGGCTACATCATATTTACTTCGGTTTTTTTTATCTCGGCGCATTTTCCTGATGTTGCCAATCATGTCAACTTAATTTTGGTCGCTAACGGCTGCATTCTCTTCAACGCATTTTATGGGACAATTCGGAGGGATAATTTCCCCTCGGAAGCAGATTTTTATCAGACTTTAGTTTCTCCCCTGCGGATCGCTTTAATTTCGGTCTACTTTTGGGCTGGATTTCACAAGCTGAACACGGCTTTCTTAGACCCGTATTTTTCTTGCTCCAATTCCATGTTTCTGGGAATTCTCAAAATGCTACAGGTAAGAATTCTCGGTATTCCCAGCTCTCTTATCTTAGTTGCGATCGCCATTGCTTTTTTGAGCCAAGTTATGGGAACAATTAAACCCAGTCGTCGGCTGTGGACAATTATCCTAGGCTTATTTTTGATCGCCGGATTGGGAGCGGTCAGCCTCATCTATTGGCAATTGCCAGAGTGGCTTTTTCCGGCTTTTGTTCTGGCAACATCAATAACTGTACTGCTTTGGGAACTCGGGGGTGCGGTAATAATGATCTTTCCCCGTTGGCAGGTGATAATGCTGATCGTTTCCCTGCTAATGCATCTTATTTTGGCTCCCATTGGCTTTGTTGATTTTGGCTCTTTGGCTTTTGCTCTTTGGCTGACATTCATTCCCCCGAACTGGCAACCAGCTCTCAATCGTCCTGTGGCGATTCCGTTAACCAAGTTCCAGGCCCCACGAATTTTAGTTTATCTAGCGCTCAATGTAGCTGGCGGTTTGCTAGCAGCCCTGAAGCATTTGACTCCCCTAGAATTTAACTTGCCAGAAATCGGGGGAATCATCTTTATCGTTGCGGTGTTAGTGGTGATTGCACCACTGGTTCAACAGTTAATTGCCCAACCTAGATCCTGGCAGGGTGTAGCAGTTATTAACGGCAAAATTCCTGGGCTATCTTATCTAATTTTGTTTATTCTGGGACTTTACGCTGCAACCTCTTATTTGGGACTAAGAACGGCAGGTAATTTTTCCATGTTTAGCAATTTGCGTACCGAAGGAACTGCTAGTAATCATTTACTTTTGGGCAGTAATCCCCTCAAAATTTGGCATTATCAGGAAGATACGGTCAGGGTAATCGAAATTGATGACGAACAAGCTAAAATTGGCCACAAGTATCGTCCTCTCAAAGATCATTCTTTGCCGGTTGTAGAGTTTCGCAAGCTGATTTACCATTGGACTCAGGCTGGCATGACAGTTCCTCTCGTTTTTGAATATGGCGATCGCATCTATCAGACAGCAGATATTGTGAACGACCCCCGGTGGCAAACTACCGAACGCACTTGGGAAATGAAGCTGATGGATTTTCGGCTGATCCAGCCAGATAACGGGGAACCTAATTACTGTCGATGGTAAACAAGAAAACCATGACCGCAAAACTTCTGCTAAAACCCCATCGTCGTCAGTTCGTTTTAGGCACGAAACCGCTCTTTCCCCGCCCAGATTGGCAAAATCATCAACTCCAGCCAAATTGTTGGCTTTCATATTGTCCTGATCTGAGAATTAACTGGAGTCAAGATCTAAATGGTGTGGAGTGGGGCTTGTTAGGATTAGCGGTAGAAACTACCGCGCAAATCACTCCCGAACGCTTAATTCCTCAGCTATCAACTGCGGCAGTCAAACAGCGCTACTATGCCTGGGCAGGTAGGTGGCTACTGATCGGGGACAATGAGATTCATTTAGATGCGAATGGACTCCTTGGCTGTTTTTATGGAACTGATGCCTCGGGAGGAATTTGGCTTTCTAGTAGCTTGGCTCTGTTAGCCCAAATAATCCAATCTGAACCACGAGAACCGCGTCAGTTAGTCTATGGTCAGGGAATTTCTTGGTATACGCCCCCGCACACCGGTTTTTCTGGGGTTGAACGATTATTACCCAGTCAAATTTTTCATCTTGCTCGCGGTCAAGTTCTCCCCCGCCCTTTGCTGTCGGCAATCGAGCCCCATCGCCCCTATGAAATAACGCTCAAAACCATTAAAGAGGCTTTAGTTACTACGCTGTACAATCTAGGTCAACTTCAACAACCAGTCTGGTTGGGATTAACCGCCGGCTATGATTCCCGACTGATGCTGGCGATCGCGAAAGAAGCAAAGCTGAAGTTTACTACTTTTACTCGCATTGCTGAACGGATGTCCCTCGCAGACCGTCTGCTGCCCCCTAAGCTAGCTCAAAAATGTCGAGTAATTCATAGATTCTTGCGTCATCGACCTTCCCTAGAGCAGCAAGCCCGAAGAGCCTTAGTATACGAACATGCCCGGCACAATGTCTCGGCAGGTGATGCCGAACCGTTCATTATGGGAGTGCGAGATAGTTTGAGAGGAATTTCTTTTGGCGGTCATGGCTTTGCGATCGCCAGTGGATTTCATACTTTAAGACAGCTTCCTGGAAGCTTTGATACTCCACAGATCGGGGCAGAACAAATCGCCCAACTGTTTGACGAGCCTCTAGATTCTTCGGCGGTAGCAGGACTGGTAGATTGGTTGACTTGGATCGAACGCTATCCTCAACCACATCTAGACTGGCGCGATCGCTTTTTTCTGGAACAGCGCCAAGGGGGTTGGCTCAGTAGCAAGGAGCAAGTTTATGATTTATCCAACTTAACTCGTTTTCCCGTGCTCAACGCTGCCCGCACCTATGCCCTCCTGCTTAGTATTCCCGAGGAGCAAAGACTCAATTCTCTAATTCAAGTTGCTCTCCTAAAACAACTCCAGCCTCAATTACTGGAATATCCTTTTAATCCCGACTATGGCCACTTTAGCCGTTGGGAACGGTGGCAACTTAAATTGACAAATAAATTAGCTACCTACAAAGCAATTTTCTCTACACGCTAACTACAATT
>JBCBIN010000112.1:0-9508 GCA_038524555.1 Cyanobacteria bacterium J06623_7
GATTAGATAAAAGTAAACTTGCGGATGTGGTTTGTCTGGGCTGTGTCCTCTACCCTTAGGGCGATCGCCGCAACTAGAGCTGATGATTTTGCGTCAGTTAACCCGTTGATATTTGATAGGAGAATTTACTTTGTTCACAAATGCCGTTTCTGTCTTACCATAGTCAGAGTAATATCTAACAATTTGTTATTAGTTTTTATTATTTTGAGCCTTAGTTGGCCAACTAATTTAATTATTTAGCTCGAAATCATATGCAAACCTTTTTTATCGTCTGGTTTGGGCAGGTGATATCCCTCTTGGGCACCAAGTTAACCGAATTTGCCCTGGGTTTTTGGATTTTAGAACAGACCTACCAAGGTACGGGGACGATTACGCAATTTGCCTTGACTGTTCTCTTTATGTATCTGCCGAAGGTAATTATCTCACCCTTTGCCGGGGTGCTAGTTGATCGCTGGAATCGTCGTTCGGCGATGATTTTAAGTGACTTAGGTACGGGATTAATCACCATTGCGGTTCTGACTTTGGTTTGGACGGATAACCTGGCAGTTTGGCAGATTTACATAGCGTTAATTTTATCTTCCAGCTTTAATGCTTTTCAGCAGCCCGCCTATACTGCTGCGATCGCCCAACTAGTGCCGGGCAAAAACCTCAGTCGCGCCAACGGCATGGTTCAAGCTTCATTTGCGATCGCCAAAATTGCCTCGCCAGCGATCGCGGGTTTATTACTAAACTATTTCGGTCTAACAACTATTTTAAGTATCGATATTGTCACTTTTAGCGTGGCGATTCTGACGTTAGTTTGTGTAAAATTTCCTGACTTTAAGCGTCTGCGCCGCCGGCAAACTGGGGTAGTCAATCGAGTCATTGCCGATACCGTAGCGGGTTGGAACTACATTGCCTTAAGACCAGGGTTAGTTAGGTTAGTCTGTTTTATTGCCATTAGCTACTTCACCATGGGCATGATTGAGGTTGTGCTTTGGCCTTTACTCTATCAGCCCGGTTCGACGGAACAGCTTGGCTTTATTCTCTCTGTAGGTGGCTGCGGCATGTTAGTGGGCAGTGTTTTAATGAGCGTCTGGTCGGGACCTCGCAATCGCGTCCGGGCAATTATCTGCTTTGTGGGTTTACAGGGGTTGATTGTTTTTGTTGGGGGTTTGAAAATCTCGCCCATCGTCCTCGCGTTTGGTATTTTTGGCTATCTCTTTTCTCAGCCCATTATTGTTAGCTGTAATCAAGCAATCTGGCAGAGTAAGGTTCCTAGTCGTCTTCAGGGTCGAGTCTTTGCTCTCCAACAAACTCTGGAGCGATCGCTAGCTATCTGTGCCTATCTGCTGGCGGGGCCTTTAGTAGATAATGTTTTAAACCCCCTAATGGCGGAAGAAGGAATGCTTGCCCGGGTCGTTGGTAGGGTGATCAATACGGGGATGGGACAGGGGGTAACTCTGCTGCTGGTAATTTTGGGTGCGATTAATTTGATGGTAGTGGCGATCGCCTATCGGGAACCGCGTTTACGCCGCTTGGAAAAAGAATTACCCGATCGCAATAAATTTAGTAAGACCAAGACAGCTTAGATCGAGTTTCTAGAGGCTATATCTCGTCCAAAAATTGACGGATGGTAGAGAGTAGGGTTTCTGCCTTGAGGCGATCTGTAGTGCGTAGCAAGGTTACCCTTTGACGCTGACGGTCACTAAACTTGAGGTTAAGGCTATAGTAAGTGTCGTTTTTGCCCCGAGACTCTTCAATGAAGGACTGTTCGATTTCCCGTAGATACCAAGAAAGCTGCTCTAGCTGACCATAGACCGAGGTTTTATGAATTTTTACCCGTGCTAAATCGCGGTTGAAAACAGCTTTAGATACCATTTTTACCTGCCACAAAGCATAAATTACTCCACAGCCAATCGTAGCTAATATACCGCCGACGATTAAACCAAGCCCCCGACCGTCTGACCGCAAGTTGAGGGCAAATTGCTGGGGATTATTAATAAAAGAGTTGATGCGTCTTACTTCAGCTTGTTTAGTAGGGTAATTCGAGGTGCTAACAGCAGATATAGCCGTCTTTTGGTCATCAGTAATTAAGACCACACCATAAACATCTTTTCTGGTAGAGCGGTTGGGGCGACTCGCTCCTCTGCGCTTAATTAGCTGGGCTTGCTGCACATTAGCTAATGTAATTGTTTCTGAGCCAATTAACCCGGAGGTAGTTAGCTGACATTCAATCTGTACTGGATCTAGCCGAATACACTTTAATATTTTTTGTCGTCCGGCAAACATGCCCCAAATGCCAAATCCGCAGAAAGCCAATCCGAATAAAGTTGCGCCTACTTTTGAGCCCCAACCAGACTTAGTATCGCGGTAACCTAACTCCAAACGTCGGGGAGTTTGAGCAATAATTTCCATGATTTAACTCAACGGTTTGAACTACAGTATCTTGCTAAATTGAGTTTTCCCCACCGGCTAAATTAAATCACCAACGACTAATTAATAATGTTATTGACTAATTGTTTTTAAAGGCATCTAAATAATGTCTTACTTTTTATTTGTGACTGAGATCGCACTAGAATTGTACTGAAAAAAATATTTTGGAATTAGCTTAAAAAATATTTTAAAAACAGTATTATGAACCGACGTATTATCTTTAAAGCTAGTGCCACCCTGGTGGGAATCGGGGTAGCTATTAATACCAGCATGCATAATCAAGCTTTGTTTAAAGAAACCAAGCAGGAAATGCTAAGTATATGCAGCACCAATAATGATTGTGTCCAAGCTTTAAATAATTCTTTTGATCGCTGTTATGACAATAGTATCAATGATGATATTTTAGATCTCGTTCAACTAGCTAACTGTGTGAATGAATATGCTGGAAAAAGTTATTTTGCTTATGAATATTAATCTTATTAGCCGAACGTGTGTCGGTTGACATAAGATTGCCCGAACGTCCGATTGATTTTCGTGTATGATTTTGTCCTCGGATGCCCAGAGGTAATATGGATACATATACAACTTCACATTTAACAGTTAAAGGCGGCTCGAAAACGATAAAATACAAGTCGCTTTACTAAAACAATAGGCATTATGGGGAATACGTTCGGGCAAATTTTTCGCATCACAACTTACGGTGAGTCTCACGGTGGAGGTGTGGGGGTCGTTATTGATGGTTGTCCCCCCAAGCTAGAAATCAGTGAAGCAGAAATTCAAGTGGATTTGGATCGTCGTCGTCCGGGACAAAGTAAAATTACCACTCCCAGAAAAGAAAGCGATCGCTGCGAGATTATGTCGGGAGTGTTTGAAGGAAAAACTACAGGAACCCCCATTTCCATTCTGGTACGCAATAAAGATGCCAGATCGCAAGATTATAATGAGATGGCAATTAAATACCGTCCTTCCCATGCTGATGCTACCTACGATGCTAAGTATGGTTTCCGCAATCATAAGGGTGGAGGGCGTTCTTCCGCGCGGGAAACTATCGGTCGGGTAGCCGCTGGGGCGATCGCCAAAAAGATTCTTCAGCAAGTGGCTGGGGTAGAAATTGTAGGCTATGTCAAGCGGATTAAAGATTTAGAAGCGCCGGTAGATTCGAGTACGGTAACCCTAGAACAGGTGGAAAGTAATATCGTTCGCTGTCCTAACTCGGAAGTAGCAGAGGCAATGATCGAGCGCATCGAACTGGCGAGAGACGAGCGAGATTCCTTAGGTGGCGTTGTCGAATGTGTAGCGCGTAATGTACCCAAAGGTTTGGGCGATCCGGTCTTTGATAAGCTAGAGGCTGATTTAGCCAAGGGAGTGATGTCTCTTCCTGCGACTAAAGGCTTTGAAATTGGTTCAGGTTTTGCCGGGACAACCATGACGGGTAGCGAACACAACGACGAGTTTTATATCGACGAACAGGGAGAAACTCGCACCGTATCCAATCGTTCGGGGGGAGTACAGGGTGGTATTTCTAACGGCGAAAATATTGTCATTCGCGTGGCGTTTAAACCGACTGCAACTATCGGTAAAGAACAGAAGACAGTGACCAAAGGTGGGGAAGAAACGGTTCTAGCGGCAAAAGGCAGACATGACCCCTGTGTCTTACCCAGAGCAGTGCCGATGGTAGAAGCTATGGTCGCTTTAGTCTTGTGCGATCGCCTGTTATACAATCAAGCCCAATGTAAAACCCTCTCGATTTAGCCAATAAAATCTATGTTTAGCAAAATTAGCAAAACGGAATTGATTATCTGGGCTGTCTTTTTAGGAGTTAATGCAGCAATGGTAATTAAGTCCTTAATGTGAATTTATTACCAATTTAGTCCCCGGTTAGACTGTTTCAACAATTGTCAATTATCCATTGTCAATTGTCCATTGGATTTAATATGATTCCCAGAAGATACGAACGCATCAAACAAGTTCTCGATCGCCGCCAGCCAGATTTAACGGTTTTAATGGAGGATGTCCACAAGCCTCATAACCTTTCGGCAATTATGCGCACCTGTGATGCGGTAGGGGTTTTTGCCGTTCATGCGGTCAATCGTCATAGCGATACACCGACTTTTTCTCAGGTAGCTCAGGGTAGCGAAAAATGGGTCAAGCTCCATGCCCATCCCGAGATTGAAACTGCGATTAGGCATCTGCAACAGCAAGATTATAAAGTATATGCAGCCCACTTGAGCAATCGCGCCGTAGATTATCGTCAGATTGACTATACCCAGCCCACGGCAATTTTGTTAGGAACGGAAAAATGGGGGGTTACCGACACAGCCGCAGATTTGGTAGACGGACATATTATTATTCCCATGCACGGCATGGTACAGTCCCTCAACGTCTCGGTAGCCAATGCGGTAGTGCTGTTTGAGGCACAGAGACAGAGATTACAGGCAGGACTATACGATCGCGTCAGAGTTGACCCAGAAACCTATCAGCAGACGGTATTTGAATGGGGTTATCCCGATATTGCTGCTATGTACCGCCGTCAGGGTAAAGCCTATCCCCAGTTGGGAGAACAGGGGGAAATCGTTAACAATGGACAATGGACAATGGACAATGGACAATGAAGTTTTATTGTTTACTCTTCGATCGCAGAAAATTCTAGCATCTGCTGGTTGCGGGGATGATGCCATTCCTCAACTAACCTCACCTGTAAATTGGCTACTTTTGCCATAAAGGTAATTTCTTCGAGGGAATAGTGAAAGGGATCGCGATCATATTGGGACAGCACTTCTTCTGCTTGCTTGATGGTTTTGGTATAGGCGGAGGTGGGAGCAATAAAGCAGGTGGAATAGTATTTACCTTCGGGAGTCAAATTTTTGCTGACCTCCGAAAGACAGCGAATAATAATATTCATGGGTAGATGAGTAAAGACGGAAATAGACAGCATATAGTCAAACTTAGTGGCAAATTTATCTATTTCAAAACGATCGCTGACCAATAATTGGGGATTTTTAGCATTTAATTTAGCGACCTTAACCTCATGCCAAGCCGCTTTAATCAAAGAAGCATTTACGTCCAAGCCGTAATAGTTACCCGACTCCAAATAGTCGATAAAGTGGATACCACCCCGCAAACAGCCACAGCCAATATCTAATAACTTATGCTGCGGTTGCAAACCCTGCGATCGCATAAAGTCGTACTGAAGTTGCCCAATTTCTTCCCATTTTCCGCCAATAAAACCGCGATGTTTATTTTGCAGAATGTCGATTGGCGATAGCTCATTAGCATAGAGACTGATACCCGACATAGCGTTGGTCTTTTTAATTAGGGATTTAAATTGTTGGAGCATATTAATAACTATCTTTGATGGCGAATAAGGCAGCACCACTATAAACTACATCTAGTTCAAAATAAGAGCATTGGTCATGAAGTAGTGTCGCACGATAGGTTGTTTTTTGCAGCTCTAAGCTTTAAGCCTTTCTATTTGTTACTTCTTGATTTACGCGCTCATAAAATCGAATTTTAGCCATCAAAAGTTAACTTGAATGGAACAGAATGTCGTATTTACCAGCAAATTAGCCCAATATCCCGAACTACCGAAAAATCCAGGAATTTTAACTAAAGAAAGCTTATTTTGGCAAGAACAGGGAATCAAACAACGGTTAAGTCTGGCTGATGTGGTGGGAACTTCTGCGATCGCCATCTCAGAAAAGGCTAAATTTGGTCTATTAATCTCGGCTTATCCTCGGCAAACAGCGATCGCTAAAAGGAACCAGAGAGAATTAGCAGAATATTATTTTGTCTGTGAAGATGAAGCTAGCCGGGCACAATGGCAGCAAGCGATCGACAATACTTTAGCGGGTAAACCGATTGAGGCAGAATTAGAACGCCGTCGGCTACAGGTGGTGATTAATCCCAATAGCGGTAGGCAAAAAGCTGGCAAAATTTTCCAGCAGGGACGTCAGGTGTTCGATCGCGCTAACTTAGAATATGACGTGATTGAAACTACCAGCACCCAGGAGACAAAAAGCTCAATTTTCAATCTCAATCTAGATCAGCTAGAGGGATTGGTAATTGTGGGGGGAGACGGTACGGTACATGATGCGATCGCGGCGTTAATGAGTCGTCCAGATCGCGATCGGGCGATAAAATTACCTCTGGGCATTATCCCTGGGGGAACGGGGAACGGTTTGTGTAAGTCGATCCTAGCAGCCGCCGGTGAAGCCTATAGTCCCCTCAATGCGGCTTTTATTATTGCCAAGGGCAAACAGCAAGATTTTGATTTAGCTACCGTACGACAAAACGAAAAAGAATACTATAGCTTTCTCTCTCTCGCCTGGGGCTTAATTAGCGATGTTGATATTGAGTCGGAAAAACTCAAGTTTCTCGGTGCTTACCGCTTCGATCTCTATGCTCTCATACTGATGAGCCTACTGCGGGACTATCGGGGACGCTTTACCTATCTACCCCACCCCGACTGTCAACACTTCCAAGCAGATAAAGCTGACTGGCAGACAATTGAAGCTGATTTTATCTTTCTCTGGGGGATGAATACTCCTTGGGCAGCCCATGATATGAACGTTACCCCAAAAGCTAGGTTAAACGATGGGGCGATCGATGTTTTAGTTATGCGTCGCGGCACCTCGCGCTTAGAGTTATTACAGGCGCTCATTAAATGCGGCAAAGGGCAACACTTGGATTTACCCCATATGGAATATTACAAGGTACGGGCATTTAAACTCAAACCCCTGACCGATAGAGGTATCTTAGTTGTTGATGGGGAACCGGTAGACTATTCCCCCGTAGAAATGGAGGTGATGCCTGGTTTAGCCCGGGTTTATGGATAGGCATGAGGCTATGTTTTCAGTTGAGTAGACTTATTAGTCCGTAGCTATAAGCCATAAGCTATAGGCTGTAAGCCTTAAATTTCTTCATCTAGAGGCTGTCTGAAAAGTACAAACAATTACCTAAACGCCCCCTATATACGAAGCCCTAAAAGACTCGCTTCCCATCGCGTATCGCGGTATCCTTTAGAAAATCCCCAAATCATGGAGGACTTTGAGTAGTCGATAACGTTTTTATTACTGCGCTTTTCATATGAGTAGACCCCAAATTATAGAACTAACTTAAAATGGCTTATGGCTTAAAGCTTATGGCTGCGAGCTAGCTAATTTAAAACGTAGTCTACCCAATTAAAAACGGCTGTAAACGGATTTGGTATAAAACTCAATTTCTTATGGGCTTTGCAAAGCTTAGAGCTTATAGCCTACAGCTGCGAGCTAATAACCTTTCAACGAAGCTAATTAACATTAGGGTAGTGTCTTTTCTCTATTTCCGATATCGGTAGGAACAGCGTCTCTTCAATATATTGCCGTACGGGAAGACTGATGTAGCATTCTTGCGCCATACATTTAGCTAAAAACTGATTAGCTCGATAATACTGCTCTAGTAATGCTTTTTGCTCGTCGTTAAACTGCCAGTCATGACCGATATTGCGGTGCTGAATCATAATTTGCCTCAGTTCTTCTTTCCACTGCGAGCCATTGTCTTGCCACCAAGCTCTAAGTGCTGCTTTATCATCAAGATCTGGTAATTGGGCTTTAAGATTGGCAATTGCTTGATGTAGCTTAGGAAATTTCTGCTCTGATAATTTTAAAATGCGATCGAGGATTCCGTCGAGGGAGAGGGAGAGGGAGAGGTCGAGGTCGAGGTCGAGGTCGAGGTCGAGGATTCCGTCGAGGGAGAGGGAGAGGGAGAGGTCGAGGATTCGGTAGAGGTCGAGGGAGAGGTAGAGGTCGAGGTCGAGGTCGAGGATTCGGTCGAGGGAGAGGGAGAGGTCGAGGTAGAGGATTCGGTCGAGGGAGAGGGAGAGGTCGAGGATTCGGTAGAGGTCGAGGGAGAGGTAGAGGATTCGGGAAAGAGAAAGATTGTTACTGACGATGAAATCAACTGAATTCTGTAGCTCTTTTGTATCTTCAGGAGTGAATGTAAGATTTATACTCAAGGTTTTTTGGTTTAACCTGATAAGCAACTCCTTTAGTGGAGTATCGTCTGCCAGCAAGCTATCGATCTTGCGCTTCATCATTAGGACTAAAGCATCAGCGTTAGAAGACATTTCTACCGCTAATAAAAATACTTCCTTCCATGACTTTTGCCATAGATGCCCGACTAGGTTTTCTAAAACTAATTCCGTAGATTTATCTACCTCAATAATTTGTCTAGCCGTAAAATATTCATGAAAGGTGAGGTGGGAAAAAGAATAAATATTTTTAGCTCTGGGAACGAGTAAACCATGCTGGGCGACGATCGCTTTTAGTACCTGCTGGCTATCTAAAAGCAGTGCTGTTTCATCTGTACGAGCATCGGGCAAATTTTGGATATAGTCGGCAATGTATTGCTCAATGATTTTTTGCTTGAAAAAGTAAGTCGATCCTTCAAAACTAGTAAAAGCAATCTGGCTGAGTAAATCTTTTTTGCGCTTAAGCGTTAGTCGCCGATATATCTCGTCTCGTTCAATGTTGCGCCCTGCATCCCATTTACTCAAAAGAATATCAATGCCTTCCTCATATAGTTCCGCTCGATTGGCGGTAAAGTCTAGTTTTTCCTCAAATACCAGACATAACAGAGTCAACAATAAAGGATTAGTCGCTAAATCCTGGATTGGCTTTTTGTCTTCTAACTTAGCTAAGAATTTTTCAGCTTTGACAGGATCTTTGACCCGAAACCACTTCTTCACAAAAGCTGCGATCTGTTTTGGATTAAAATCGGCGATCTCTACTTCCGTAAAGCCTTGAAACGTATATTCTTGGGCAGCAATGCGACAGGTGATGATAAATTGATTTTGTGAGAGGCTATCTGCTGTTTGCTGAATTTGGTCGATTACTCTCGAACTATCTTCTCGTCGAACTTCGTCTAATCCATCCAGAAAAATTAGTAATCTGCCTGTCTGGAGTAAATCTGTGGTTTGAGCGGCAGAAATCTTAAACCGAGCTAGATATTTAGCGATGTAGTCAGCCAAGCTGTTTTTACTTCTTACTTCAGCAAAACTTTTAAGAGTAATAAAGATCGGCACAAAATCTGATTTAAACTGACCAGAAATACATTT
>JBCBIN010000113.1:0-9499 GCA_038524555.1 Cyanobacteria bacterium J06623_7
ACTGGCATTTTAGTTCTCTGTTTATACTCTCCTCTACCTCTTTATTCTGTCCTAATCTTTGCTTCGATTGCTATAAGAGAAATTGCGATTATTGATCGCCGGGGCAAGCTCATCTACGAAGCCTTTAACCAAGAATATCCCAGCCGGATTCCGCTTCACCCGACCAAACCACTAGAGCTAATCTTAACTGAATTTAAGGCGATCGCCGCTGGCAAGTTATTAGTCTTCCATAATGCCCAGCACGATTTAGAGGTACTTACAAACAGCTTTCTCCGAGTCAATCTAACCCCTCCGCGCTATCGACAGACATTCTGTACCTATAGACAGGCGCGACAATCTTTAAACCTTGCCAGTCATTCTTTAGAGTACCTGGCGAAAAAACTAAACTTAAAGGTAGAACGACGGTATTTCGATCGCCAACAGGCTCATGTGGCTCGTTATGATGCTCGGTTTACCCATCAGCTCTATCTCTATCTCCAGCGTATGAATTCTCCTTCTCCTCAAGTTAATCCCTTTAGCAGCAGTCGTGTCGATCATCCCTTTCAAACCCATCCCGATAATGCCAGTATTTACGAGGCTCAATATGCCGTTCTCGAATCGGCGATCGAAGATATTAAGTACGATCCCAATCGTCAGAGTAAAGGCGCAGTCATTATTGGATCACCCGGTACGGGAAAAACTCACCTCATCATGCGTCTAGCCCAACAACGGCTCAAACAAAACCGCCTGCTGTTTATTCCCTGTCCGAATGATGCCCACACGATTAAATATCATACCTACAGCAGTATTTTAGAATCGTTAAATAGACCAATTCCTGGAACGAGCTTCAATCAGCTAGAGTATTTCCTCGCCAATACTTTTGTCGGCATTATCAAATCTGCTAGTTCCGATACGCAAAAAATCAAAGATATTCTCACTAAAATTGCCGATAATCCCCTACGGCTATACGAGATTTTGGGTGCCGAGGGTACGCAAACAAGAAGAAATAACTGGGACTATATTGAGAAATTTACTAGGGATTGGTGGTTACAGAAATATGGCGCAGTAGGTTACGCACCAGAAATAATTAAAGGGATCGTCAAGTTTTGTCGTTATTGCGATCCCAACTATAAACAGCTCATCAAAAAGTGGCTGGCAGCAGACGAACTGGAGCCGGAGGAACTCGCCAAGATTGGCTTGAGCAGCTGGCAAGCGGAAATTAGCCAGGAAGACTTTTCCCTAGAGGCGATCGCCGTTTTAGGTAAGCTATCCCTACTGCACGAACCGCTAATTATTGTCTTCGATCAACTAGAAATGTTGGGTTTAGAACATAATCGAGCCATTTTGCTCAACTTTGGCGAAGCAGTTAAAGAATTATTTACCAGGGTGCCTCATAGCTTAATTAGCTTTAATTTATTTCCCGATCGCTGGCAGCAGCTACAGCAAATTTTTGACGGTTCGATTATTGATCGTCTTGCTCAATACCAAGTACAGCTCGAACCTCCTACCCCAGAACAAATAGAGCAGATTTTACAGCTCAAAGCCGCAGCCGTAGATTTAGAGCTAACCCATTTGTTTACCGATGAAGAATTACAACAGATAATCAGCCAGGGTAATTCCCTGCGACGTATACTCAACAATGCCTCAGAATACTTTCGCTACAAATATAGAAACGTCCCCCTACCCCCGCCTCAACCAGAAACAAACGAAGAGATAGCTCCCCCGTTGGCGATCGCTACCCGACTAGAGCGCTTAGAATCCCGACAAGAAAGACTCGAACAGCTATTAACTAATATTGCCGGAGCTTTTGTTAGTTTTGCCGCAGTTTCTAGCGATATTCCGGCGATCGCTGACCATTCTGAGTTAAATTCAGGCGATCGTGTTCCCTTATCTCCCCTAAATAAAACTCTGGAGACTAAAGTACGGGATTATCTTAAGAGTCAACAAGAAACATTAGAGCGGGAATACAGCGAATCAGAAATTCTAATCGACGAAAAAGACGCTGGCAAACTGCAAGATATTATCGTCGCCTATCAGCAACTAGTCGAACTAGAGACTGACATTCTACCCAGTAAAAGAGTTTTTCCACCCCATCGTTTGCTGGTCAATAAAAACCTCTGCATTGCCTTTTTAAGTAGCTGTAAGGGGAGTAAGTTCACTTCTCGAATCCAAAATCTCAATCAGGTGGTAGCAACACGAGAACAAACCCGATTTATTCTCTGGCGAGATGCTAGAGGCGATAAAATCAAGCCCAAAACCGTGGGGAGAAAGGAAATAGACCGGCTCAACCATACCAAAAACGGTACCTATAGAATCTTCGATCGCCAGAATCGGATTACTTTTGAGTTGCTCTACAAATTTATTAGCGATATCCATAATCAAGACCTAGAAATCGACATCGAAACAGAATTTAAATCAGCCCTAGGTATAGCCGCAAAGGAACTACAGGAATATTGGCTACTGCGAGAATTATTTTAAATCTTTAAATTTACTCATCTTTCTATCTAAAATAAAAAAAGTCTGAGTATATCCACAAAACAAGAGGGATGTCGTGCTAACAACATCCCTGAATCAATCTAATCTAGAGGTTATTCGAACAGATTCTATTTACCAGCAATTTTATAAGGTTGTGGCTGGCGGTATTTATCTTGATATTTATATGTCGATTGTAACTAGGTTTCCATCCCGCAACTACGATCTGTATCACACTACAGCGGTGACCTCAAAGCCAGAAGCTTAAAGCGCCCAGCATACTGAGATTTAGCTATATGAAAAGCAGCCCGCTCTCTTAAGCCACATCAACTGCCAGAGACAAGCTTCTAAACCCAAATCAAATTGATAGTTATTTTTTAAGTGAGCGCGGAGGGATTCGAACCCCCGACCTACAGGACCGGAACCTGTTGCTCTATCCCCTGAGCCACGCGCCCTAATCTAATCATCTTTATCTTACAACAGGTGTCAGACAATTTTCTCGATCTTAATGATTAATCAATTACTGCCAATTATACTGCCAGACTAAAACCCTCAAACCCTGCCGTAACGTGCATGTAAAATATCTGTCGGATGTTCTTGATTGTGCAACCAAGCCCACATCTGATCGCCAAGGGAAAAATGCCACCATTCTCCGGGATGTTGGCGAAAACCAGCATTAGTCATCACTCGATAGAGCAGTTGACGATTAAACTGATACTTCTGACTATCACCATCGCGATCGCTGACATAATAGTCTGGATGGGAGCGATCGCTCAACTCGTCAATTTCGCCCCCCATATCTAAAACTTCTCCTAAGTCACTAACAATTGTCACGTCTACCGCTGCTCCCGTACTGTGAGGAGGAGGCATCTGAGGATCTAGACTTGGTGCCGCCCAGAGACCATAGACTCGACTCCAAATGTTTTGCCTTTGCTGGGCAGATAATTGGTGTTCGTGTAAATCTAGTTCTCTCACTAGTGAGTTAAAGGTATGATTGACCATGTATTGCTGCACCCCTACCGGGCGATAGCCATCATAGACTTTAATCTTCCAACCAGGATAGCGTTTTTCAATCAGAAACTGAGCTTCAAGCAGTGCTTGAACCACTCCCTGGCGCAGACAGTAGGGAGTTTTTTTGCCATAATCTGCGCCTAACTTAACGTAAGGGTGAGGTACTTCCAGCGCCAGACTATTATCTGGAATTAAAATTAATCTTTCGCCACAGTCTTGAATGTGGATCTGATGATAGGGTTTCACTATGTTCCGTTGACTACAAATTATTTAGATACAGCAAGAAGTTTTACATCGTATCTCAAATTTTGACTCATGTTGACCTGGATCGACTACCCCTATCTAGGATTGATTTTTAACCAAGATTAAAACAATATTTTGAGCATTATTCTGTATATAGCGTTTTATTGACTTAATTTAGTCTTTTGTACACCACATATGGTGGTATGATACCGATCCAACAGAGCAGAAGATCGGTGACAATGGATTATTTACGGGAATGGCAGGCAAGTGGTGTAGATAAGGAGCTGACTAATTTAAACGTAGTTTCCCTTCAAGGCACCTCTCCAGCCGAGTATTTGCTGTACTCAGATTTTATTCCCCGCAGGAACGATGGTCGGATTAGTGAAGGATTTCTTCAGCGTTACGCTCATACTGATGCTGGAGGATGGTGGTGTTCGGGCATCAATCTTTTAAACGGAGAGGAAGATATCTGGGGTTGCTTTAAACCCGTAGTGCCATTAAATCGGGCGAATAAAACTATTAAGTATGAGCATCCACCGAAAACCGCCACCGGACTATTTGCCCTCAAAATCCCGACCCATCTCTGGCATCAGATTGCCGATCGCGCCAGTTTAGAATTAGAGCCAGCAGCTGTAGATAAACGCCTTGCCGATCGTGGTTTCTGGCAGTGGGTAGTAGAACACCCGGAGATTCCTATTTGCCTCACGGAAGGAGCCAAAAAAGCCGGAGCCTTATTGTCGGCAGGTTATGCAGCGGTAGCACTACCAGGGATTAATAATGGTTATCGGACTCCCAAGGACGATTGTGGCAAGCGTATCGGTAAGTCACATTTAATTCCCCAGTTAGCCAAGCTAGCAGTTCCCGGTAGGATTATTTATATAGCTTTTGATCGCGACAGTAAACCAAGCACGGTAAAAGCCGTCAATACGGCAATCGAGAAAACGGGGTATCTACTGCAAAAAGCCGGTTGTCAGGTTAAGGTGATTAGCTGGAATGGCAATGACGGTAAGGGAGTAGATGATCTAATTATCAATCGCGGTCGAGAATATCTGGCTCGCATCTATCAAGAAGCTTTAGACCTCCCCTGTTGGAAAGCCAAGGCTGGGACTCAATTAACCTACGAATCTCAAATTCAGGTCGATAGCCCCTATTTGCCCCCATTAGACATCGACCCCGGCACAAAGTTAATCGGGATCAAATCGGCTAAAGGAACCGGTAAAACCCAGTCTCTGGTGGAGGTAGTGCGCGAGGCGATCGCCCGTCGGCAGAAAGTCTTGGTAATTGGACATCGGGTACAGCTAGTGAGAGAGCTATGTCAGCGTTTTGGCTTGAGCTACGTCACCGAAAATCCTCAGATTGCTGGGAATGTTGGTTATGGTCTTTGTATTGATTCTCTCCATGGTACATCCCAAGCGCAGTTCGATCCCCATCAGTGGCATGACAGTCTGGTTATTATTGATGAAGTAGAGCAGGTACTCTGGCATGCGTTAAATTCTAGTACCTGTAAAGACCGACGGGTTGAGATTCTTAAATCCTTCAAGACTCTGATGCAAAATGTTTTCAGCGGCTGTGGACAGGTCTATGTCGCCGATGCCGATCTCAGTAATATTGCTCTCGACTATCTAATTTCTCTCGCCGGAATTGAACTACAGCCCTATATCATTCATAATGCTTGGCGGGGCGACCGCCATCGTTCCTGGCAGGTATATAGTTATGAGGGCAAAACTCCCAAAAAGCTGGTCAACAATCTCGAAGCAGATATTCAACAGGGAGGAAAACCCTTTGTCTGCCTATCTGCCCAGAAGCTAACCAGTAAGTGGGGTACCCAAACTCTCGAAGTTTATCTCCAGCAAAAATTTCCCCAGTTAAAAATACTGCGTATCGATTCCGAATCTCTGGCCGATAGTCAGCATCCTGCCTATAACTGTATCTCTCGCCTAGATACCGTTTTAGCCCAGTATGATGTCGTGCTCGCTAGTCCTTCCATCGAAACGGGAATCTCGATCGAACTACAGCATTTCACCTCTGTCTGGGCGATCGCTCAAGGAACTCAAGCGGAAAACGCCGTGCGGCAGACTCTCGCTCGGGTACGTCACAATCTGCCGCGACATTTATGGTGTGCCAACTATAGCTATAACAAAATTGGTAATGGCTCTACTTCAATCCCCGCCCTACTCAGTTCTAACCAGCGCTTTACCCAGCTAAATATTCGGCTCTTGCAACAGTCTGACTTTAGCTACTTAGATGATTTAGACACGGGGTTCCAAGCAGAATCTCTACTGTGCTGGGCGAAAATGGCGGTTAGATACAATGTTGGCGCAATTAACTATCGTCACTCAATTCTCGCGGGACTGAGAGGAGAAGGACATCAAATTATTGATGCGGCTCAGTATCAACCGCAAGTTAGTAAAACCACTCAAACCGAAAACTCTTTGGTGGAGGCGATTACCGAGATTAGCAGTCAAAACTATCAGGCAGAATGTGCGGCGATTTCCCGTGCCTCCAGCCTTGATGAAGCCCAGTATCGCTACCTCAAAAAACAGCTAATCAAATCGATTGGCGATCGCCGTCAACTCCGTAAATATGAACTCCAGCAGCGCTATCATCTGCCTATCACTCCCGAACTAGTGTCTTTAGACGATGGGGGTTGGCACCAAAAAATTAGACTACACTATTTTCTCACGGTCGGTCGTCAATATCTAACGGATCGAGATACCAAAGTAGCCCGTAAATTAATCGAACGAGGCAATGGTAGCCTATTCTTACCGGACTTTAATCGTTCTCAATTAGGGGCGATCGTTGGTTCCCTAGAAATATTGGGCATTCCCATCTTGCTCCAGCAGCAGCGAGATTTACGCAATACCGATGCCGATTTACAGTCTCTGGCTAAAGTCGCTCTAGATAATCGCCGCGAACTCAAAACTATTCTCAATCTGGGTTTAGCTAAAAACTATAGTCCAATTACCATCGTCAGCCGCCTCTTAAGTAAAATTGGCTGCAAAATTCAATGTCTGCGTTACGAAAGTCATAATCAAAAACGGGTTAGAGTCTACCAAATTGTCCCCCCGCAAGACGGACGAGAACAGGTGTTTACTCATTGGCTCAACATCGATCGCCAGCGCCCCGGTAATTCCCTCTTTTGGTCGGAGTCGGGTTTCGATACCAACTGTAAAATTCCTGACCGAGCCGTAGATGATGACTATCTTCAGTTGAGTTTAGATGTATAAAGCTGCGATCGTTTGCAGTTAGATATGCCGGGTTGGAAATTAACTTGTCACGGTTGGTTATCAACTATTCGACGATATGGTGTAAATAGTTGGCGGTCGAGTCATAATGATATATGCATCGGTCTTTTGACAGATTGAGCTTAGACCGAGCCTAATTTTTTCTCTTGTCTCTTGGTAGGGTAGTTATAGTTGTTTCCAATCCCTAATTCCTCTAACTGACAACTTAAACTAACTAAATTGTAAAAGCTTAGAGCCTATAGCTTAGGGCTTAGAGCTTAAAAAAAACAACTTCTAAACGAAGCTAATTCACATTAGACGTATAGTATTAACTCTTGCCCGCTGCCCAGCAAATATATATGAACTCATCTTTAAAACCCAAATTTATCTGGCGTCGTTTTATTGGCGCGATCGCTAACTTGAAGCTGGCGATTGTTTTGCTTCTGGCGATCGCTGTAGTCAGTATTGCCGGAACAGTAATCGAACAGGCTGAAACTCTCAATTTTTATCAGCAAAACTATCCAGAATCTCCCGCTCTCTATGGCTTTTTGACCTGGAAGGTAATTCTCGCCTGGGGACTAAATCATGTTTATAGTACCTGGTGGTATCTATCTTTACTAATTCTGTTTGGTGCGAGTCTAACCGCCTGTACCTTCACCCGACAGCTACCTGCCCTCAAAGCCGCCCGTAAGTGGAAGTACTATCAAAAGCCCAAGCAGTATGAAAAACTAGCCCTCAGTGCCGAATTAAAACGTGGGTCGATCGCCTCGTTAATTCCTTTGTTAGAAGTGCAAAAATATCAGGTCTGGCAACAGGATAATGCTTTATACGCCCGCAAAGGCATCATTGGCAGAATTGGTCCCATAATCGTCCATGCGGGAATGATAATTGTTTTGCTGGGAGGTATGTGGGGTATTTTTACCGGCTTTTTTGCCCAAGAATCGATCGCTAGTGGGGAGACGTTTACCATTAAAAATATTATTGAGTTAGGTCCTTTTGGCAAGAATCAACTACCGACAGACTGGTCGGTTAAGGTCAACCGCTTTTGGATCGACTATACGGATAATGGTGATATCGATCAGTTTTATTCCGATTTGTCGGTGGTGGGGAATGATGGGACAGAGATTAAGCGGGAAACAATTCACGTTAATAAGCCCTTGCGCTACGACGGTATAACTTTCTATCAAACTAACTGGAGTATTGCTGCGGCTAAAGTTCAGCTCAATAACAGCCCTATTTTTCGCCTTCCTGTCGCCAAGCTGGATACCATGGGTGCGGGCAATATTTGGGGTACCTGGATTCCCACCAAACCCGATATGAGTGCGGGGGTGTCGATGCTAATTAAAGATCTACAGGGAACGGCATTAATCTATAACGCTCAGGGTGACTTAACCAGCGCGATTCGTGTTGGTCAGAGTGTCGATATCGACGGGATTAACATCAAGTTGCTGGATATTATTGGCAGTACGGGTCTACAAATCAAGGCAGATCCTGGTGTACCAATTGTCTATACCGGCTTTGCCCTACTAATGATTGGAGTGGTGATGAGCTATTTTTCTCATTCTCAGGTTTGGGCATTAGAACAAGACGATAACTTCTATCTAGGAGCCAAAACCAATCGCGCCCAAGTTAGCTTTGAACGAGAAGTATTAAATCTGATTGATGATTTAAATCGGGATGCAGCCACCACCGAACCAGAGCCATCTTTAGTCTAGGGTCTGCTCATCGGCATGATCGAACGGAGAAAGGCTAGTTATTTTTCTTTAAAGCTGACGCTCGCAATTAGAGGGCAGACCTCTGAGGATAATGCATCCGGCTGGGGATTATTACGCCATGCCTGTTTGTAGGCTTCCAACTCTCGCTTAAACAGGTTCATCTGCTCTATTTGAGCCTCAATTTGCTCAATTTTATCTGTCAGTAAGGTCTGCACTAGGCTACAGGGTGTTTCTCCCCGATCGCGAATCTGGATAATTTGGGCTATTTCTTCGAGGCTAAAGCCGATCGCCTGAGCCTTTTTGATAAAGCAGACTCGATCAATCGCCTCATGACTGTAGTAGCGGTAGCCATTATCCCCTCTAACTGCGGGTGGTAGCAAACCCAAATCGCTATAGTAGCGTATCGTGCCTACGGTTAAGCCTGTCTGGTGGGCGAGATTGCCAATTTTGAAATAGCTTGTTTTTTCCATCTGTCCAACTGTGACGGAGATGCTTTGAGTATCTTTTCAATCAGCTTAACGCGATCGCGATTTATAGTCGTTCTAATTATTTTCCGTACCATCTCAGTAATTTGTTCGAGGTATTGGGGACTAGGGAGCAATAAATAGTACATACTTTCGCCTGCTTCTTATTTGGAATGACCATATCTCAGCCATCTTACTGAGAGCCAAGTGTAAAAATAAGTATATTGGCTGAAACTCATGCGCTAACTTTTTATTACTCCTGACAATTAAATAACCCAAGGATTATTATGTTATGTAATCAAAAAAGTTACTTTAATGCCTGAAAATAATCTTATTAAGTTTTCTGTTACTAAGGCGATCGCGAAAATTATGCTTTATGGCGATCATGATG
>JBCBIN010000114.1:0-9427 GCA_038524555.1 Cyanobacteria bacterium J06623_7
TAGAAGCAGATCCAAAAATCTTTGCTTACTTAGAAAGTAATATTACCGAGCGAAAGTACGATCGCGTCGAGCTAATTAATAAAGCAGTTTGGCAAGAGAATACTATACTTAACTTCACTTCCGAAGGAGCCGATAGCGGTCAAGTAGGCGGTAATGCTCATCACCAAGATACGGTAGAAATAGAAGCGATCGATATTGCCGATTTACTCTCAGCGCAGCAGTTTGACTTTATTAAAATGGATATTGAAGGAGCCGAAGATTTAGTTCTGCCTCGCTGTCGGGGTCTACTCGACTCAGTTAAGCACTTTTTCATCGAATATCATTCAAAGGCCGGGCAAAGACAAAATCTCGATCGCATTTTAAATCTTTTGTCTGAAGAAGGTTTTCGCTTCTACATGGAAAATCTTTTTGATAAGCCAACTCCTTTTTTGGGTTTGGATACCTATGCTGGATTTGATTTTCAAGTCAATATTTATGCTTGGCGAGAACCTCAAACCGCTATGCCCATAGAGCTAAAAGTAGAAAATTACGTCGCTGCTCGCTAATTATCAGAGCTATTTCTGTATAGTTATTAATAGACTTGTAAAGTTTAATTAAGCAGTATAGATAATGAGCATTAGATCTTCCATTGAACCGATCGCTAATTGGTTTAGCAGTTTAGGAACCCCAGAACCGATAGTCCACTGGGGACACCCCCTGATGATGGCAATTGTCGCCTTTGTCATGGGCGGCACTGCGGCTTGGGCTGGCTGGCGCGGTAGGACCCTAGCAACCACCGATACAGAAGTAGCAATTAAAAATAAAGCCGATCATCGTAAAATCGCCCCGTTGATGTATGTTTTCCTTTTGTCTGGCTATACAGGAGGTGTTTTATCTCTGGTCATGCAGGGACAGCCTATTTTTGAAAGCCCCCATTTTATTACAGGAACGGTAGTGATTGCTCTATTAAGCGTCAATGCCCTAATTGCTGCCACTGGCTTTATTGGTAACAAAGAAACTGCCAGAACCGTACATGCCTATGTTGGTAGTGCGGCAATGCTGATTTTGGTGGCACATGCTGCTTTTGGCTTGAAGTTGGGTCTATCAATTTAAACAGCTATTATGCGAAGCAGTATCCTTTAGGGCAGCTATTAGCCGTTAAGTTATTTTTTCTATCTAGATAGCTACAGTTGGGCAATATTCAATGCCAGATAGCAGTGTTATTTAAGTGCCCGTAACTTGGTTTCTACGTACTGATAGAGAGGTAAGTTACTTTGCGCTTGGAATAATTCCGCTGCCTTAGTTAAGTTGGCGATCGCCCGCTGTTTGTCACCGGTGGTTTGATAGACCAATCCCAGATTGCCATAAGCTTCGGCATAATTGGGTTTGAGTTTGATCGCTTTTTGATGATCGGCGATCGCTTTCAGAAATTCCCGCATTTTATTGTGGGTTACCGCGCGATTGTAATAAGCTTCAGCATAGTTAGGGTTGAGGCTAATTGCCTGAGTAAAATCGGCGATCGCTTGAGTTAGATTCATCGCACCTAAATGAGTCGTGCCGCGATTGTAGTAAGTTGGGGCATGACGAGGATTATTTTTAATGATGTGAGTGTAATCGGCGATCGCTCGGGGATAGACTCGGGTTTTATGATAGACGTTGGCGCGACTGTAGTAAGCTTCCAAATCTTCAGGATTGAGGGCAATGGCGCGATCATAGTCGTCTATGGCTTGGGGGTACTGCTTGAGTCGGTTGTAGGTGTTGCCGCGATTATAGTAAGCAGCTTCGTCCTGGGGCTGTAGCTTAATTACCTGACTATAGTCGGCTATGGCGTCTTGCTCCCGATTCAGTCGGTTATGGACAATACCACGATTGTAATAGGCATCGGTATAGTTAGGCTCAAGCCTAATTGCCAGATCGAAATCGACGAGCGCTTTGTCCCACTGTTCTAATCGCTGGTAAACTGTAGCCCGATTATAATAAGCCTTAGCATAGTTGGGGCATAACTCAATCCCACGACTATAATCATTAACTGCCGCCAAATACTGTTCGAGCTTGCCATAGCCATAGGCGCGAAAAGTATAAGCAAGAGCATCTTGAGGATTCTGCCGAACAATCGAGTCGAGATCCTTAATGCCCGCTTCATAGTCTTCCAAAGCATATAACAGTTCGCTTCTTTGATAATAAAGGTCTAGGCGCTCGGGATTTTGCTCGATCTGCCGATTCAAGTCCTCTAGAGTATCTCGATAATCTGACGATTCCCATTCTTGAGCCATAAATTTAGTTACAGATAAAAATAACGCTTATAGCTAATAGCTTATAGCTATCCTCAAAGCATAATTTGTTTGTCTTGAAGTTAGAACAAGAAATAACGTTGAGCAAGAGGTAAAATCTCGGCTGGCTCGCAGGTCAAAATTTCCCCGTCGGCTCTTACCTCATAGGTTTCCGGATTAACCTCAATCTCGGGAGTAGCATCATTGAGCTTCATGTCTGCCTTAGAAAGTTTCCGGGTATTGCTAACCGCCACGGCAGGAGTATTTAAACCAAACTGTTGGGGAATATCCGCCTGTAGAGCCGCTTGGGAAATAAAGGTGAGAGAGGTTGTCGCCGTAGCACCACCAAAACTAGCAAACATCGGACGCATATAAACTGGCTGGGGAGTTGGGATACTGGCATTAGGGTCGCCCATTTGCGCCCAAGCGATCGCGCCCCCCTTGATTACAATTTCTGGTTTAACCCCAAACATAGCGGGTTTCCAGAGACAGATATCGGCTAGTTTGCCTACTTCTAAAGACCCAACATAATCGCTAATACCGTGCATAATCGCTGGATTAATCGTATATTTAGCAATATAGCGTCGGGCTCGAAAATTATCGGCTGCCGATGCATTCTCACCCTTTAATACTCCTCTTTGCAGCTTCATCTTATGAGCGGTTTGCCAGGTACGGATGATAGTTTCTCCCACCCGTCCCATGGCTTGAGAATCTGAGGCGATCGCACTAAAGGCACCCAAATCGTGCAGAATATCTTCGGCGGCAATAGTTTCTTGGCGGATGCGGGATTCAGCAAAAGCCACGTCTTCGGGAATATTTTTGTCGAGATGATGGCAGACCATCAGCATATCTAAATGTTCTTCGAGAGTATTGACCGTAAAGGGTCGGGTGGGATTAGTCGAGGAGGGTAAAACATTGCTCAAACCACAGACTTTAATAATATCCGGGGCATGTCCGCCCCCCGCTCCCTCGGTGTGATAGGTATGAATTACCCGGTCTTTAAAGGCAGCAACGGTATTCTCTACAAAGCCCGCTTCATTTAGGGTGTCGGTATGAATCGCCACCTGAACATCATACTGTTCGGCAACCCCAAGACAGGTATCGATCGCGGCGGGAGTTGTCCCCCAATCTTCATGGAGCTTTAAGCCCATGGCTCCAGCTTGAATTTGCTCTACTAGTCCCTCGGGCTGGGAGCTATTGCCCTTGCCTAGCAAACCAATATTCATGGGAAAAGCATCGGCAGCCTGAAGCATCATCTGCAAATTCCAGGCTCCAGGAGTACAGGTAGTGGCGTTAGTACCAGTGGCAGGGCCAGTTCCACCTCCCAGCATCGTCGTGATGCCCGAAGCGATCGCTGTTTCAATCTGTTGGGGACAGATAAAGTGGATGTGACTATCAATTCCCCCCGCCGTAACGATATGTCCTTCCCCCGCAACAATTTCCGTTGCCGCACCAATAATAATATCTACCCTGTCTTGAATCTGGGGGTTACCCGCCTTACCAATTTTGACAATCTTGCCGTCCTTAACTCCAATATCGGCTTTAACTACACCCCACCAATCTAAAATTAAGGCATTAGTAATTACCAGGTCTACCGCCCCCTCTGCCCGAGAAATCGGTGACTGTCCCATGCCGTCGCGAATAACTTTTCCACCACCAAATTTGACCTCATCACCATAGACGGTGTGGTCTTGCTCGACTTCAATAAACAGTTCCGTATCTGCCAGGCGAACGCGATCGCCCACTGTGGGGCCAAAAGTATTGGCGTATGACCGTCGATCCATGGGATAACTCATAGCTTTGTTTCCTTGATTAATTGAATGATAGAGGTTAGGGGTCAGAGGTCAGGGGTCAGAGGTCAGGGTAAATATTTAATTGGCAAACAGGCGTTGGTTGAGGTTAGGGTGCTGCATTTGCGCTAAATCGATCGCTGGCGTGCCCGAGTACATTTGTTCTAAAGTCATGACCGATGCTCTGAACCATATAGACTCGATCTCTGGTGCGAGGCTAAGTAAAATTTGCTGTCCTTGAAGATGTCCGATCGTACCCAAGCGAATTGCTGCACTAATGATACTAGTTGCCAAACTATGTAAAAAAGCCAATACCGCATCCTGAAGGGGAATCTGAGCAATTGCCGCTACCGAGCCAAAAATAACCGGCTGCAAACAGTGTATTTGACCCGCTGCCGTTGCTTGCTGGAGAAGATCGAGTATGTGACTATTCCAAGTATTGCTCGCCACCATTAATAAAGCCCTGCCGCTTTGACGTTGGGTTTCTCGCGACTTAGAGATCGCCGTTTGTAGATATAACCTACGGTCTGCCTCATAAATCGCGCTAATCTGGTTTTGAGTGCTGCCGCGATGGCTATGAATCAAAGCAACAATATCCGTCGTCCCAACTTTCTGGGTCAGCAATAGCCTTACGAATAACTGTAGTTGCGATGCCGACTGAATTTTTTTTTGCCGCACGAATGTTTCCAGTCCGTGAGACAGAGAAAAAGAGCCCGTCGGATAAAAAGAGTCAGCTAGCTGCATCATAGCTAGCTTTTGGGCGGGAGAAGAGAGAGTCATTTCATTTACCATTTATCATTCGCCATTTACCGTCTTGTCTGGAAGTTGTTTCCCCACAGCATTGTTAACGCTCAATATTTACCCTCGACAATAACCTCAATGATGATGGGAGGGAGTAGAGAGATTTTGTTCTAGCGATCGCCATTCGTAAGCGATGGTCAAACCGGGAATGTTTAAGGTCTTAATTTTTTGTTCTGCGAGGTCTAAATCGTTTGTTTGAAGATATATTTTGTCGGCGGCAATCTCAATGGGATAATGCTGATTACCTAAGGTATGTCCCAATTTGACTAACTCTGTGGGGGCAGCGACAACCGCCGGTGTAAAGCTGAGTACCATTAGCTTTTGCTGCTCTAGGTGAATTAACAACAGCTTGCCCGAATCTGTCTGAAATACATCCTGCGATCGCAAGAGCCAGTCGCGGCTTTTGATAATGCCTAAAGAGATCCCCGATGTTGAGTGAGCTTTAATTCTTCCCTTAGGGCGATCATCTCGACTTAAACTGGTTTCGAGATAGGATTCTGTTGCCCGAGCTTGAGCAACTTTTTTAGCTAAACTGCTATCTTCAGTTAGGTTGCCTAAATAAGTTTGCGCTATTTCGTTAGGCTGGTTGATGTTAAACCGCATCTGTTTAAATTAAAACTTCTAAAACTTCGAGTGTAAATCTGTGTCTCGGGGAAGTTGGACTGTGGTTCTTACTTGGGAATATAGGGTAGATGGGGGCGATCGCTCATAGACCGCACGCAGTTGATAATTTGCTGAAAATACTGCTTAACCAATGAAGCTTTATCTGCCATAACTCTAATCAATAAACCCCGAGCGTCTGGTAGAACCGAACTGCCTACGGTTATTGCCCCATCATTGGAGATCGCCTCTAGTTTGCTCTGAAGTTGCTCTAGCTCTAGCAGAGGTTGCACTAAATAGAGATTGCCCAGAACGGGGCGAGCCGCAAATAATTCGCTCTGCTGCCAAGCATTCCCCTTACCTTCAAGATAAGTAGCGTCGCATAAGCATAATCCCGTCGCTTCATAAATTTCTAACCGGCTGCGATAGTGACGAAAATCATAATACTCGCCTCTAGTTAATCTGCCTGGCAACACGATTTCGCTATAAACTAGTGCAGCATCTGGATCGAGAGTAATTTGGGTTGATTGTTCCAAGGCGGCATCGGCAAACAAAATTATCGGTTCGGGGATTAATTCTAAACTCGCTCTCGCACCGACGGTAATTTTAAATTTAGTTGTAGCTTGAGTTTGAGCCTGGGGCATCGCGTGGATCTTCGTGGCTGCTTGGTCAGTAAAGTAGACTCGCGTATTCTCTGCCAACTTCAACGACAGGGTTAAACAGTCCCGCGCTAGCAACCCGGGAGAAGTATTGATTAGGTAGAGATAGGCACAGGCTGATTCTGCCGGATCGAGACGAAAAACGTTAGATAGCCGCAGGGGATAGGTCGTATATTGACTATCGATCGCCGTTTGCCCTAAGCGATCGCACTTGAACCTTAACTCTAAAGTATCTCTAACCTTCATGGAGTGATGCTGGCTATTGATGAGGAACGAAATAACACCCGCTCCTGAATAAATTGAATTACCTCTGGCAACCCCTCACCCGTTTTACAGTTGGTGTAAACAATAGCTTTGCCCTCACGATGTTGGGGAGCCTGTTGGCGAATTAAGTCGAGGTCTGCACCCACATAGGGAGCCAGGTCAATCTTATTAATTACTACCAGATCTGCCTGAACAAAACCTGGGCCATGCTTGCGGGGAATATCGTCTCCTGCCCCTACGTCGATCGCAAAAATGTAGGCATCTACCAAATCGTAACTAAAAGTCGAGGCGAGATTATCACCACCGCTTTCAATCAAAATTAAATCTAAATCAGGATAGAGTAATTCGAGATCTTGAACCGCCAATAGATTCATAGTCGGGTCTTCTCTAATGGCCGTATGGGGACAGCTCCCGGTTTCCACGCCGATAATTCTGGCTGGGGAGAGTATGCCCCCATTTTTCAGGCGTTCGGCATCTTCTTTTGTCAACAAATCGTTGGTAATGATTGCCACCTCAATTCCTTGCTCGCTCAAAAGCGGCACGATCCCCTCAATTAAAGCGGTTTTTCCACTACCAACAGGCCCACCAATACCCAATCTAGCTGCTGTTGCCATCTTGCTTCTTTTTCCCTAACTTCAGTCTAATTTCTGATTAACTAGAGCATTAAAACCAAATATTTCTCTGCTACCGGCGATCGCAACTAAGGTCACCGTTTTTTGGTCTCCTGGTTCAAATCTCACTGCCGTTCCGGCGGGAATATCTAGCCGCATGCCTTTCGTTTCTTCCCGAGGAAATTGTAATGCCGTGTTTACTTCATAAAAATGAAAGTGAGAGCCAATTTGGATCGGGCGATCGCCAGTATTAGCCACTTCAATGACTAAAGTTTCTCTGCCTACATTGAGTTCGATTGTCCCCGCTTGAGGAATTATTTCACCTGGAATCATTGTGATTACTAATTACTGATTATTTGCACTTAAAGTATTCCCTTCGGTCACGAAGCTACATGCGGCTAAAGCCTTTGTCCTTTAGGACTGATTACTGTTGACTGTTGACTGATCACCGAATCGGGTTATGGACGGTGACTAGTTTGGTTCCGTCGGGGAAAGTAGCTTCAACCTGAACCTCATGGATCATTTCTGGAATGCCTTCCATGACCTCATCTCGACCTAAAATTGTCGTGCCATAGCTCATTAACTCCGCTACGGTTCTACCTTCTCGTGCCCCCTCTAAAATAGCGGCAGAGATATAGGCTACAGATTCGGGATAATTTAATTTCAAGCCTTTATTTTTGCGTCTTTCTGCCAATAAGCCGACGGTAAAAATAGTTAGCTTATCTTGTTCTTGCGGTGATAGCTGCATCTAAAATAATCGTTGAACTGCGTTCATTTAAGTATCTGACTCAAGTATCCTAAATTAATCGTTTCGAACAACATCACATAGGGTTATGTAGTACTTAGATTTCTATCACAGAATGAACCTAAAATTCTATCTATTCTGGTTTTTCTGTTGCATAACTCAACTAAATTAGGTTGTCTTTGCTTAACGTTTCTTTATCATCAAAAATCTTAAGAATAGATCATTATGTGAGCAAAACTCTTTAATAATCGGCTTTAGAGGAACTGGAGCGGAGGGAGGAGTACAAGTCGGCTTTTTTTTTTGTATATTTGATTTCTTTTTTTTTGGTATCGCAAAGTACAATTTTGATCCAGTAAAGAAATTATCTTCGATCGGTAACCTAAAGGTATTTTTAACTTAATATCATCTTCAAGATAGGCGATCGCGATTAGTTATAAGGAATCAATAAAGATAAAAGCTCATGTCACAATTAGGAAGACGTAAATTTTTACTCTATAGCTCTACAGGAGTATTAGCTAGCTTACTGCTCAAGGGTTGTGCGGGGGGAGGCGGCGATACGGCAGCAGATCCCTGCGCGGCGAATCCTTGCGCGGCTGGTGATGGGATTAAAGTTGGGATTCTACACTCTTTGAGTGGAACCATGGCAATTAGTGAGACCACCGTAGTTGATGCTGAGATGATGGCGATCGACGAAATCAACGCGGCAGGGGGAGTTTTAGGCAAGCAAATCATTCCCGTGAAAGAAGACGGCGCTTCAGATTGGCCTACCTTTGCCGAGAAAGCCGCTAAGCTTATCGACCAGGACAATGTAACTACCGTATTTGGCTGTTGGACTTCCGCCAGTCGCAAGGCAGTTTTACCCGTGTTTGAAGAGAAAAAGCACATGCTGTGGTATCCAGTGCAGTATGAAGGGCAAGAATGCTCTAACAACGTTTTTTATACGGGAGCAACACCCAACCAACAGATCGAACCAGCAGTTGACTGGCTGCTAGAAAATAAGGGTAAAGAGTTTTTCCTCGTTGGTTCAGATTATGTCTTCCCCCGTACGGCTAACACGATCATCAAAGAGCAATTAGCCGCCAATGGTGGCACGGTAGCGGGAGAAGATTACTTACCCTTAGGAGATACGGAAGTAACCCCTATTATCGCCAAGATTAAAGCGGCATTACCCAACGGCGGGGTGATTTTTAATAGCCTCAACGGTGATAGTAATGTTTCTTTCTTCAAACAAATGCAGGGCGCGGGCTTGGGTCCCGATAAATATCCCGTCATGTCCGTGAGTGTGGCGGAAGAAGAAGTCAGACAGATCGGCCCAGAATATCTCAAGGGTCATTATGCTTCTTGGAACTATTACCAGACGGTAGAAACTCCCGCCAACAGCAAGTTCGTAGCCGACTTTAAAGCCAAGTATGGAGAGGACCGAGTAACTAACGATCCGATGGAATCGGCATATATCATGGTATATCTCTGGAAACAAGCCGTAGAAAAAGCAGGAACCACAGATCTAGAAGCTGTGCGCGCTGCCGCTGTCGGGCAATCTTTTGATGCACCTCAAGGTAAAGTAGAAATGCAGGCCAATCACCACATTTCTCAGACAGTGCGTTTAGGTCAGGTTAGAGACGACGGTCTGTTTGATGTTGTCTGGTCTACAGAAGGCTCGTTAGATCCAATTCCTTGGAATCAATTCGTCAAAGAAACTAAGGGCTTT
>JBCBIN010000115.1:0-9172 GCA_038524555.1 Cyanobacteria bacterium J06623_7
AAGAAGCGGAGAAATACTTTATTTGCCTTAGAACAAAGCCTTTTTGGCGACCAAACCTCCCAACAACAATCTTATCGACCTACAACCAAGAAACAGAAAAAGAAGCAAAAACAACCAAAGGAACAAGGACAGATATACGATTTCGGAGAAGCGATCCAACTACAGTACAATAACGAAGCCTTTCCGACCGTAACCTCCAAGGCAGAGTCATTTTCCGCCCCTAACTTTTTTGCTTCAGAATTAGAAGATGAAAGTTTACCCTTCACAGTTGAAGCTTTTGAGGTAGAGGAGGATGTTGAGCCAATGACTCAGCCCACTACACCTCAGACACAAACTGACCTAGAGCCAGAATTTGAACCAGAAGCTACTTCCGAACCAATGGAGGTACAGCCAGTCCAAACCACAGTTGTTCCTCCTTCAGAAATGCTCTCAGAACCAACTCGTTCGGTAGAACAGCCGACTACGGTTGAATCAAACACTGCTGAAGCAGAGTTATCTGAAGATCGAGCCTTTGCCAAAGATCTACAGGCAGTTCTCAATGGGCAGAAAACCTATGATGCTGAAGAAAAACCGACAGTTCCCATTTTATCTCCCAAACCGCCATCAGTATCCCCACCCCATCCCCACGACATATTCGATAAAGGCAAAACTATTGCTCCGTCCCCACAGCCAATACAGCCACAACCCACACCAATATCCCGTTCTCACGCTGTTTTTGACCAGATGGGTCAGAATATGGCTCGCGCTACTGATTTCGACCAAGGGACTCTAGATTTAGCCTTGGAACAGAGTTTTGATGAGTTTGATCGCCTTTTGGATGCGGAGGAAAGTAGCTCTGATCACGACGAGCAGCCAGTGGCGCAAATGATGGGCGTTAAGGATAAGCCTGGTAAAACTAAGGGTAGACAGAAGGCAGAAGCACTAGAAATTGGAACTACCTACACCGTTTGCTTTAGCGGCACTGCTTGTACGCGAGACGAGGGAGAAAAGTCGCGTAAAGGCAGCGATGAGAGGATTTACTCTGAGAGTACGGGCTATATTCCCGTGCGAATTCATAAGGAGATTTCTGGCGACGAAAACCTGAGAGAAATAACTAAATCTAGTGCCACTGTGAGGGGTGTTGGTGTAAACGATTGGCACAACTCAGGAAAGAAAAGCGAAGAGCTTAAATTCGACAAGCTCAAGGTTCCTAGTAACTTAAGTTCATATGTAAAAAGCTATTTAAAAAACAATCAGCAGAGTACGATAGAGAAAATAAGTGGCAAGTCTGCTGTTGCTCTGGCGTTGCATGGTGCAAATCTGGCAGTCGAAAGTGAAGCTGGGAAATGCAATTTTATCGGACATAGCCGAGGTGCAGTCGAATGTATTATGGCTGCTTGGTTCCTCTATGCTTACAGCGATCAAGACATCGAAGTCAACATATTTGCGATCGATCCTGTTCCTGGCCCAGGAGATTGGTATGGAATATTAACCCAACTACCCCCCAACGTCGCCAATTATGTCGGAATTTACGCCTGGGATGAACTAAGCGCTCCTTTAACGCCATTAGTTCCACGACCTAATGCGAGGATGCTCGGACTAGACGAGGAAGAATTCACACTGGGAAAAGAATGGTACAGTCTGGCTAATAACTACCAACTTGCCGATCCCCTAACTCCCAAGAACAAATTACCAAAGAAATTCTCCGATCTCAAACCGCCCGAAAATTATCTGCTTTATGCTTGTCGCGGAAAGCATAGTACTGTCGCAGGCAACACTACCGCTGATGGTCAATACAATTCCAAAAAACTCAGTGAAAATGTCGAGTATGTCCCCAAATTAGTTTACCAACTTGCCAGAGCCTACCTAAGCGGATGGGGAACTACCTTTGACGAGCAATATAAAAATAGTGCAGTTACAGAAAGCGTCATCCAACTAAAAAGACACATTCATGAGTTTCATCGAGAATTAGATGCCATGGGCGGTGGAGAGACTCGAACCAGATCGACAACGAAATTAAAGCTAACAAACATAAAACAATATGATGTGCGCCGAGTTTCATCTATCAGTGGTAAAAAACCCTGGAATAAATATTACCTAGAGGACGTAGCGGGAGATCCCCCCTACAACTTAGCCTATCCCGTAACAAAAGATCGTAAGAATGCTGGTTGGGTGGAATGGGAATTTCTCTAGAGCGAATTAAACAACTGAAAACGGCTATAAACCCAGAATAATAGCAAAAAAATTGAGAGAGAAGAGATGAGTAAGAAGAATAAAATCGACGATGTGAAAGAAGCAGTAGAAAAAGACGGGTACTTCTTCGATCTTAGTGAGCTGGATAACTATGTGAGAATTTTAGATACGCCGAAGGTTTGGGGTGAGCCATTTGGCCAAGAAATTATGCCAAAAGCTTGGGAACGACAAGCAGAATTTGAAAGAGCGATCATCAAGATTATTCAAAGAGTGCAATATCGATGTGATGTGTCGTTTCTTAACGTACCAGATCCCGACTGGGGCAAAGTGATTCTAGCAGCTATGGATCAGGCTATAAGCAATCAGATTGAGGAGAATAAAGAACCAATACAATTTAGATTTCTCTTCGGGCAGACACCAATGCACCCATTGGGCGAACCGCCAAATTATACTGATTTTAAGGCAGCGTTGATCCGCCTGATCAGAAGACGATTTGAGGATTGGAAAAATAAGCCCATGCCCGAAATATTGATGGGCCGGTTTTCTCGGCTGATAGAAACGCCTAAATCCGCTCTCGCATCACAAGGAGAGTCAGTCTCTGAAGATAGCATTCTCTCAACCATCGTTTCGAGCATCCACTCGAATTTAGAGAACAAACTGACCTGGAATCACTCGAAAATAATTGCTGTGGATGGCTCTGAGGCTTTAGTTGGAGGACATAATCTCAATATGGATCTGTTTCGGAGTTATCCACCTGTACATGATGTATCAGTTGTAGTCCATGGAGAAGCGGCATATGGCTCGCAAAAGTTTCTTAATCTGATGTGGGAATGTGGACCCGATCTACTTACTGTAGAGTATTTAAATATTCAGGATATTAAAGAGTTATCGTGGGAAGAATATGAGGAAAATACAATTAAAGATCCTTTGACGACGGACGATGCATCCTTACATATGAAGACTCGTTGGGGCTTACTGAACTATATGCACCAAGAAGCTCGCCGCAAGAAAAAAGTCAAGGCCAATTTCTCATCGAAAGTAAAACCAAATCTAGAAACCTTAGATGATCTCTTAAACGAGCTGAAGCAACCCGTTTTTCCTGAGCGAATAGTCGAGAAAAATCACGTTAATTACTTTGACGAAGACCAGTACGAAAATCTTCAGGATTATAGATTAGCAACCCGCATATTTTCCGTGGGTAAATACTGGACAGATAAAAGTAAAAAAGATAATTTCCAAAAAGGCTCGGAAATAATGAAGGAGGTGCTGATCAAAAAAGCTAAAAATAGTATCAAAATGTCGCAAATGGACTTGATTAGTGTCTGGAAAAAGAACTGGTCGGATCATGTTGTCTGCCAATGGCTGATTGAGGCATTGCTTAATAACAAAAATTTGGAGGTTCAGGTAGTAGTTTCCCCTTTAGATGCTGGTGCGGGTGCTGAAGGAGATCAATATTCTTTTGGTTCAGGGGCAGAACGCACATTTGATTTAATTGAATACTATATGACGACATACGATCTTAAGAATAAAAGAAAGTTTGATGGTAATGAGATTAAAAAGCGGAAAAAGGCATTAGAAAGATTACACATAGCACCGTTTTTCTTTACAGATCAGTTTACACACAAAGATTTTGAAAACTTGCCAAATGGCATGACTGAGGGCGATAAATACAAGTGGCCTGACCTGACGCATGAGGGATATACTCTAACCCTTAAACAGCCATCTTTAGACCCTAAAAACAAAGAACTAGAAAAAGGAATCATCGGCGACCCCGCCGAATCTTTAATCAAAGCCAGTGGTGTCAAAACCAGTGATGTCAAAGACCTTGATGTCAAATCTTTAATCAAAGACTTTGATATTAAATCTTTAATCAAAGCCGATGGTGTCAAATCTGCTCCAGGTAATCATGCAAAAATTATGATCGTCGATGACGAATTATATGTGGTGGGGTCAGATAATCTTTACCCAGGCTTTCTTTCTGAATTTAATTATCTAATTGAGGGGGACGATGCCGTGAATGAGTTAATCAAATCATATTGGACACCACTTTGGGATTATTCTGAGCCTCATGATGTTAATCGTAATGGTAAACGCGTTGAAGATGAATAATTGGGTAATCACGATCGCAATTTTTACATCTAAAACTGTCTGAACTGTTTAGGTATCTTATAATTAACCAAAATAATTAATCGCCAATTAAAGTAAAAGCTGCCCAATAAATAGAATTGGGATGTTCTTGATCGGCGATCGCCTGAAGCATGGCTTGTCTTAAAGACTGGGCTTTATCGGTTCCTTGGTTTATCTGACGATAGAAGTTTGCCATTAAAGCTGCGGTAGGGGCATCGGGAATCGCCCACAGGGAAACCAGAACATTAGAAACTCCTGCGATGGATAAAGTTCTAGACAAGCCAATAACCCCATCTGCGGTTATCTCCCCCCTACCTGTGTGGCAAGCACTCAGAACGGCTAAATTGGCTTGTAAAGTCATGGTTGTGATTTCGGAGGCAGTAAGTAATCCATTATCGGGTTCTGTAGACTCTTTATCTGGTGCTAAAGCGATCGCGCCAGGAATATTATTTTCTAGAGGATTTTGAGCGACTGCATAATCTAATAACCCGTGAGTTGCTAAATGGATGATCTTAGCGGTTGACATCCTGGCTATGATATTGTTTTTGCTTGCTTCTGCGCCAATTGTCGGAGATACGGCGAATATTTTAGCAATGGCACGTGCTTCTTGTTCGGCTCCAGGGAGAGGCGATAGCTTGTAGCCCATCGTGGCAGATAGATCTGGCATAACTGGATTGCCCACAATTAAAACCGAGTCGGCAGGATTTTTTAGAGAATTATCGGACAGTTGTTTGTTTTCTGATGTGAGTTGAAGAATCTGAATTGAAGGAGCGGTGGCAATAGTGTGGTTTTCGATCAGATATGCTCCAGAAGCATCCATGAGGGCAGGAAAAGGTACGTTAAAGAGATATCCCTGGGGAATAAAAATGATTTTGGCGAGGGGATCTTGAGGCAAATATTGTTTAATTGGCTCGATGGTAAATTGATAGATTGTTTGTAAAGCAGACTGCCAATTTTGGCGGTTGGATGGGCTTTCTTTTATTTCTGGCTCGTCGATCGCAATAAATTTTCTTAATAGAGACTGAGAGATATTCATTGCCCTACGGAGGGTTTCTACTGCTTGGTTTAGTTCGCTACCGGGATAAACGCCGCTGGCAGCATCAGTCATTACCGCCCAAGGGTTGACTAATGATTCTTGGTGAAAATGAATTGCTCCATTAGGAGTAATTACCCAGATATACAGGGCTGTTAAAGTTTCGGCATACTCTACCAAAGTGACATTAAGAGTTTGAGCTAGTTGTTTGATTTGCTCTATGGTGATTTCTGCCGTCGAGTTGGCGGAAGGATGAGGATTGTTTTCGTTTAAGATTTCGGCGAGGGATCTTGCCCTGCCCAACTCAGATTTTTCTAGAGCAGCATCAAATTTATGTTGGGCAACTAAAGCTTGGAGTAAAAGTTGATAAGTAATTCTTTGTTTAGTGAGGAAGGATATTTTTAATTGATCGCCACTGTCTAAATTACTATTGTCTAAATTACTACTGCTTAAATTACTATTTCTTAAATTGCTATTGCCTAACTGTTGCCGCAAGTTTTCCCAAACGGCGATCGCCTGGGTTAATTCTGTTTCTGCTTCCGGATAGCGATTTGCCTGTAGATAGGCTTTTCCTAAAGCGTTTAAATTTTCTCCTTTTAACAGTTCGTCTGTTTGTGATTGAATTACGGCATTGGCTTTTAATAGTTCGGCGATCGCTTTATCGTGTTCTCCCATGCGAGAATAGACATCCGCCAAAGTTTGCCATACTAGATGTTCGGGATAGGCTGAAGTTTGCTGACTTAGTTTTAGTAACTCATGGCACAGGACGATCGCTTGTGGATTTCCTTCTAGGGTGAGCAGACTAATACCCTCGAATAAGAAATCACACTTGATTGTCAGATTTCCAATTTTATCTGCCAAGGCTAAAGCTCGATTCAGATAGTCGCCGGCTGCTGGATATTGCAGCTTACTGCGGCATACCGTTGCTAAATTGGTTAAAGCTCGAACTCGTTCGTCGATATTATCTATCTCTGTGGCTAAACTCAGAGCAGATTGAAAACTCTCCAGAGCGCGATCGTATTCACCGCAACTACGGCAAGCATTGCCCAGCATTTGGTATGCATCAATATCTGTTGTTGGATCGCCATCGTTTTGAGCCACGGCGAGATATTTTTCGATATATGCTATGGCGGTTCGATAATTACCCAGGGAAAGATATATTTGTCCGAGATTTTTCAATACCAATTGAACGGTAGATAAGTCACCGGCTGTCTCTGCTATTGCCAATGTCTCAACACAACAAGCGATCGCTGCGGTATATTTTCCCTGTAGTTCATAGATTCCAGACAAGCTCAGCAAAATAACGATAGTTTGCCCTCGATCCCCTAGCCGTCGTACGATTTCCTCCCCTCGACTGTAAGTTGCGATCGCTGCCTCAAATTTAGCTAGTTGAGACTGTGCTAAACCTAAATTAATTAGACAAGAAACGATAACATCTTCCTTTTGAGTCGATTCCGCTAGCATAACCGCCTCTTGCGCCAGATTCTCGGCTATTTCACCACGATTGAGCTCTAATTTAGCTGGAATTAACAAATTGAGCGTAACCAGAATTATGTCGCGGCTGTTAGCTGCTCGTGCTAATACCAAGCTATCTTCGAGAACTTGTTCGGCTTCTTCCCACTGTTTAGTGAAAGTATAGATCTGCCCGAGGGTATTTAAAACTGATATTCGATGAGGGCTTACCGTATCTAACTTTAAGCTTGCTTTGAGACAGGTGATCGCTTGAGAATAATTACCCATCCAATAGTAAACTTGCCCTAAATTAAATTGAGAAGTCGATTGGCGAGTATTGTTTGATGCCAAGGCGAAAGCGCGATCGTGGGCTTTTATTGCTTCACTATAATTTTCTTGCCAAAAATAGGTTTCTCCCAAACCATGCCAAATCTGCCAACAGTCGGAATTATCTTCCGCAATATATTCTAGTGCGGCTTTATAGGCGAGGATCGAGCGATCGTATTCTTCTTGCCAATAGAGAGACAGTCCCAAATTAAACCAAGATTGATAAATTAAAGTGCGATCTGATATTTTTCGCGCTATTTCTAAAGCTAAGTTTGCTCTACTCTCTGTTGCGCCATAATTTCCTTGTTGTAGATCTACATTTATCAATTGATGGAGAACCTTGACTTCTATTTCTTTTGCGCCTTGACTGCGAGTAATTGATAGGGCATTTAATAGCTTTTTCTCGGCAAGAGCGAATGAACCAGCGGCGATCGCCTGAAGAGCTTCTTGGACTAACTGTTCGACATTCATTAAATGAAAACTCAGCTAATTTTATAATTTCTCAAAGCTTACGTTTGTACATAGTCAGCTTAGTTTAATTACATATATTTTTAATTTTTTATAAACATTTAACAATTATTATCTAATTTAAAATAGACAGATCAGGTATTATATTTTCAAACAATTGACTGACAAAATTTTTAAGAAGTATCAAAGTATAGATTGGCTTATGAAAATTTTAAAGCTTACAAGCTAGATAATTAAATTATTACTACTATCTAAGTCGATAGAATCAGCAGCAATATTGGGGAAATAGTGGCAAACAGACATATTTTATCTATCTAGAAAAAATAAGCTAACTATAGCTGTATTGCACGAAGCCCAAGAAAGAAACAGTGGTATTGTTTTTGAGCTTCAATTTTCGTCTGAGATTTTAAAGTTTTAAATGAGAATAGTTGAATTTAGCCCAGGGTTATCCTCTGGACTCAAACCCAATAACTAATTAATAATTAATAATTAATCGGGAGTAAAATTATGGGCGATCGCGAATTACAATTACCAGATTGGTACGACTACGAATCAGAACCCTGTAACCATGTTCATGAAGGGGAAGAAAAAGCTTTTGACATCAAAGTTAGATCCTTTTCAGGTTTAATAAAAAATACCCCTGGTTGCTCGACTTCTGCCTGTAATGCCCTCTCTCAACAGTTGATTCATCAGATGAACGTGATGAGTCCCAATACATTAGTTACTTTTGATAATCTCAATGTCAGCTTGAAAAGTGCTGCCTTTCCGTATGTTCAAGCACCAGCTAAAGCAGCCTTAGCCAAAGCAATTCAAGAACGAGGCAGAACCATGACCGTCAATTCTGGCTATCGTACCATTGCTCAACAACTGCTCTTGTTTAACTGGGGTAGAAGCTGTGGCTATCCCGTTGTCGCTAGACCAGGAAGAAGTAATCATCAAAGCGGTTTGGCGATCGATATTAACGATCATGCCGGTTGGAAGCCCTATTTGGAAAAACATGGTTGGAGATGGTTTGGTGCGCGCGATCGCGTCCATTTTGATTATGTCGGTGCTGGAGCCAAAGATATCCGCCAAGCAACGATGAAAGCCTTTCAGCAACTTTGGAATAATAACAATCCTGGTGACAAACTTCAGGTAGATGGAGTTTGGGGCAAAAATACCGAAAGACGTTTAAATAATTCTCCCGCATCTGGTTTCGCCAAAGCACCTTGGGACGAAGTGCCCAGGCTGTTAAAAGCGACCACGCCGATGATGGAAGGGACGGATATTTTTCAAGTCCAAAAAGCCTTAAAAGAAAAAGGATTTGAGATTAAGCCCGATGGCTATTATGGTTCGGGTACGGCAGAAATCGTGAAAAAGTTTCAAACCTCAGTGGGAATTGGTGCGGATGGGGTAGTAGGGAAAATAACTAGAGAAAGGCTTTTTGCTTAATTGCTTGCTGAGTTAGCTCCATCTTGTTCATTAACTGGATAAAATTCTTATCCCTGAAAAATGTCAAAAATAATCGAGATATTTGTTGATGGTAAAGCCTACGAACTAGATGGCGATCGCGTTATACAGTTCTTTAACTTGATGATTGGTTTCAAAGAACTG
>JBCBIN010000116.1:0-9146 GCA_038524555.1 Cyanobacteria bacterium J06623_7
GTTAATTAGCGATCGCTAATTAACAACCCGAGTAAACCGCAAGCAAAAATTAATGAAAAACTAGTTCAGCTTTTGCTTAATAAAATAGACAAGCTGATTAAACTGCTTCTTGATCTGTTCTGATTCTTGTTCTAGTCGGCGAACTTTTAACCTTAACTGCTCGATTTCTGTGGTCAAAGCTGAAAGATCTGCCCCGGCTTCAACATCGCTGCCAGGAATAGAAGTCAATGTCTGGGGCTGCTTCTTCGCCTTCATCATGGCATCGCGAATAGCTTCCACCAACTGTTCTCTATCAAAAGGCTTCTCAACAAAGGAAAAGAATTCAAACGGTTCGGTAATTTTGTCGGTTACTTCTTCTTTGCGACCGGACATCAAGACCAGGGGAATTGAGCGATATTGAGACTGTTTTTGGATTTCTTGGTATACTTCCCACCCACTCATTTTTGGTAAGAGAAAATCCAACATAATCAGATTGGGGTTTTCTGTCCGAATCAAGTTAAATCCCTCAAGACCATCTTTAGCTTCAATAATGTCAAAGTTACCCTCTGGCAACATATCTTTGACTCGCATTCTAATGACTTTACTATCGTCAATAACTAGAATTTTGTGGGTTGACACGATTTACTCCTGAGCGATTTACTCCTGATGCCTGATATCTACTAGACTGGTTTTGACAGTTAGTTTTGATTTACAAGCTTAGAGTTCCCTTTTAAATTACTAAAATAACAGGAAAAAACATCTAAACAGCAATTATTTTATATTTCTGAATCTTGCCCGGTAGTATTGCTGTTCATCAAGCATTATGAACTATTCTCCTCCATCTCATTCTCCTACTAGCGACTGGCGCGAAGAGGTAAAAGCCCTGCCGGTGTGGCTCAAACGACCGATCGGCAAAGCGAGCGAATTATCTACAGTACAGCGTATTATCAAGCAGCGTCAGATTCATACTATCTGTGAAGAAGGTCGCTGTCCCAATCGCGGGGAATGCTATAGCAATCGTACCGCTACTTTCTTATTGATGGGTCAAACCTGTACCCGTGCCTGTGCTTTTTGTCAGGTAGAAAAAGGTCATGCTCCCATGGTTCTCGACCCAGAAGAACCTCAAAAGGTAGCTGATTCAGTCAAATTATTGGGCTTACGCTATGTCGTGCTAACTTCGGTTGCCAGAGACGACCTATCCGATGGTGGTGCGGCTTGGTTTGTTAGGGTCATGGATGCCGTCAGACAAGAAAATCCCCAAACTCAAATTGAAGTCTTAACCCCTGACTTTTGGAGTGGCAAGGGTGCAGCAGTGAGGCAAAAAGAACGGGTTGCCACCGTAGTAACCGCTCGACCAGCCTGCTACAATCACAATCTCGAAACCGTACCTCGTTTACAAGCACCCGTGAGAAGAGGGGCAAAATACGATCGCTCGTTGAATGTTCTGCGTAGCGTTAAAGAAATCGACCCCAGTATCCCCACTAAATCTGGTTTAATGCTGGGTTTAGGTGAAACGGAAGCCGAGGTTATTGCCACTCTCAAAGATTTAAGACAAATAAAATGCGATCGCCTGACTCTCGGTCAGTATATGCGTCCCTCCCTAGCCCATCTGTCCGTAGCTAGATATTGGACTCCTGACGAATTTACTCGTCTGGGTGAAATTGCCCGAGACATGGGTTTTGCTCATGTTCGTTCGGCACCGTTAGTTAGAAGCTCTTACCACGCCGGGGAAGAATAATTGGCAATTGGCGATCGCTTGGCGATAGACGTCTTGATTTATGGACGTTGGTGATTGAAAGTATGACGTACAGAGTAATCTGTTCCCAGCTATCAGCTTTTAATATAAGTGCATCTAAGTCGATAATCTTATTTTCATACCTTGGTTCACCAACGCCGATTTATGCTTAGAATCTGAGTCACGTCAGATCGATCGCAATAACCAGAATTGTTGAAGAGAAATAGTTTGATGTTGAGGGAAATAGATCACAATCTTTGGGTAGTAGAGCAACCTTTAAAATTTATGGGTTTGCCAGTTGGCACAAGAATGACTGTTATTCGTCTAGAAGACAATTCTTTATTGTTAATTTCTCCCATTCAGATTACTCCCGAGCTTGGAGAGCAATTGAAGGATTTAGGCACTGTAAAGTATCTAGCCGCACCCAACTTATTTCATTATTTATATTTAGCGCAGTGCCAGCAAATGTACCCTCAGTCTCAAGTTTTAGCTCCTCCAGGATTAGAAACCAAACAGCCTGACTTAAAAATAGACAAAACATTTACTCGAGATGATATCAAATTTGGTTCGCAACTAGAATACACCCTGTTTACAGGATTCCAAGTATTGATTGTTTCCCAGATAAAAACTGTGAATGAAATAGTTTTTTACCATCCGAGCACTAAAACTCTGATTATTACTGATTCTGCCTTCAACTTTGACAGTACATTTCCTTGGATAACTCAACTAACTGCTAGGGTAATAGGCAGTTATCAAAATCTCAAACCATCTTGGCTAGAAAAGATTGCGGTTCGAGATAAACAACAAACTCAAAAATCTATCGACAAAATTCTTAGTTGGGACTTTGAACGAGTAATTATGGGACATGGAACAATTGTTGAAACCAACGCTAAAGCAGAGTTGACTGCTGGTTATCAATGGCTTGTTTCCTAGAATCTTTGGCTTTTCTATCTAAGAAACTCAAATTTTAAAGTTTTTCTGAGAGCGCGTAAGGCAAAGCCTTACCAGTCGTCTTCGACGATCTGCCCTAAAGGACTTCATTCGGTCGCGCGTATACGCTGCGCTGAGAGCTAAAAACTAGCAAACTTGAACGAAACTAATCCACATCAGGCGTATTTTAGAAAAAAAGAATGCAGGCTTTTATTTTCGTACCTGCATCCCGCCAGAATTAAAACTGTAGCTAAATCTAGTTTAAGCTTTAATAGTTTCGTGCTTCAGGTCTTTAAATTTACCCAATAGGCGATCGGCCCAATACTTCACGTCATAAGTAGTCACGGTTTCGTACATTTTGGCCATGCGCTTTTTCTGTTCCTCTTCTGGCATCACTAAAGCTTCTTCAATGGCTCGATCCATGCCGCTCAAAGAATAAGGATTGGTCAAAATTGCTTCCGGTAGCTCCACCGCCGCACCGACAAACTCTGATAAAACCAACACACCATCTCTACCCTCATGAGCGACGACATATTCTTTCGCTACTAGGTTAAGACCATCTCGCAGGGGAGTCGTCCAGCAAATATCCGCTGCCTTATAGTAAGCCATGAGATGGGTCATCGGAATGGGCTGAGTAAATAACCGCACGGGCATCCAGTCTAGCTTGGCAAAGCGACCGTTAATTTGCCCCACCAACTGCTCGATTGTACTCTGTGCCTCATCATATACTCGCATTCCTGCTGCCGGCTGGACGCAGGTCATCACAAAGCTGACTTTCTTATGCAGGTCGGGACGACGTTCTAGTAAGCGACCATAAGCAGCTAGTTTCTCTTCATTCCCCTTAACATAATCAACTCGACCCGCAGCAATAATTAGTTTTTTATCACCTATTTCTTCTTTCAGTTGATAGAGTCTATTCTTCGTTTCGGTTTTTTCCAGGATTGATTCAATAAACTGGGGATTTGTACCCACGGGAAAAGCGTCTATATTAACGACCTGTCCCTTATAGCTTAGTTGGGTGGTCATTTCTGGTTCAGCTAAAGCAATGCCAACGGGAGTCATATGCCCTTCCACCGGCTCTTGTTTTAATACTTTGACTGGCTTAAGACTGCGAGCCACGTTGACAAAGTTTTCTGAATAGCGCGGCACGTGAAACCCAACTATATCGCAAGCAAGTAAGCTCTCAACGATCGCATCACGCCAGGGCAAGATGTTAAATACGTCTACAGAAGGGAAGGGAGTATGGTGGAAGAAAGCAATTCGGGCATCTGGCTTTAATTCCCGAATATATTGCGGTGCGAGCCAGAGATTGTAGTCATGGATCCAGATGAGAGCATCCTCTGCCGCTTCTTCACAGGCAGCTTCAGCAAATAAGCGGTTGATATTTTTAAAATTTTCCCACTCGGCAGTTTCTGAAGTGAAATGATAGGGAAAAGAGTGGAGAATGGGCCAAAATGCCTCTTTGGAAGTGATGTAGTAAAATTGCTTGACCTGTTCGTCCCCTAGAGGAATCCGTCTAACGTTGTAGTTGGCTTCTCCTTCGATATTAATTCTCGGTTCAAAGCTATCTTTCTGGTCTTCATCGACCTGTTTCCATGCAATCCAAGTTCCCTGGTTAACATCGGCAAAAAAGCTTTTGAGGGTCGGCACAATACCGTTGGGGCTTTTTTTGGGAACGTAATGGATTTTGCCATCTTTGATTATTTCGTCATGAGGTTCACGATGATAGAGGATAACTAAAGATGATTTCATAATTTTAAAGAAGTGAATATAGTAACTGCCAGATTACCTGTTTGGAGATCGCGCCAGACTAAAACTTATTAATACTTCGCTTAGCGATCGGGCAATAATGGTTATTAAGCTGTTTTTTATTTTGCTAAATAGCAACTAAATGTTGAAGATTGCGCTTTATTTTTTGCTAGTAAAATTTTGCTCTCCAAGCAAGTGTTTTTGCTCATCAAATTTAGATCGAGCTCAATTCTGCGCCAGAGAATAAAAAGCCAAACCAGCCTTAGGCAATACGCATTTAGCGTTTATCAAGAATAGTATCAGCTTATCTATACTCAGATATATACCTTTGGTTGCATATAGCTCGCTCTTAAACCTGAAATTAACAACTTAGCTATTTCTAGTTATTTCTGTTGTTCTAGCAATTTGCCCAGCTTATTTCTACCCTTAGCCCATAAAAGCCGATTCTCCATGTAGAATCCTACACCAATTGTTACCCTGTCTCAAATTTAAACTCGACCAATTGCGAGCTCGATACTCAAGATATTCTCACCCTGATCTACTGCTTTCCTTGACTCCTCTGCCCCCCTACCTCTCCCGCTTCTCTTACTCTATTTCTATTCATCACTTCAGCATTAGTCTCGGGTTAATCTGAGCTTAAACAAAATTAATAACTTGGCGCAAAGTGTTGCCGTGTTGTCTGCAATACCTCAAAATAAATTAAGGGAAAAATGCACATCATCCACAGACAGAGAGAATTGCGTGAAAGTAGAAGCAGATACCTCGATTAAATTGGTTCCCGAAGCTACAGGTAAATTGTTGGCTTGGGCATCAGGATTAGAAGGTTCGAGTAACACTTATTTAGAACAAACTAAAGCCCTGGCTCGCAAGCTAGGAGCCTACTACCGACCTGATGGTTTGACCGAAATTGGCTTTTGGGTTCCCGGCTTAATTCGAGATGCTCTACACGAACGCGAAATCTATCTGGAAGTTTTTACTCCCCTAGAACCAATCAATTGGCAAGAAAAAGAGCAAAGTATAAAATTTAGACGAGATCGCCTTAACCTCGAACAGCAGGGAGAATACATCTGGGGAGTCGTTGCTGGCATGCAGGTTGGCAATAGAGAAAGAGCCGGCTCCTTTTATTGGTTGCGCTATATCGACCGAGCCGAAAAGCTACGAACAATTCGCGATTTAGTCCCCTATTCCCTACCCTACGGTATTTTTGCCCCGGCCGAGCTTTACGACATTGATAGTCTCCAGGCAGAGAGAACCGATCTCGATTATTTTCAACGTACCGCTAAATCTAGTAACTCAAAAATTAAGCTTCCTCGGGTTTGCGACCCCAAAAATATCTTGCAGATTCATGTTGGAACTGCTTCCCCCGAAGGTACGATCGAAGGCATCAACCGCATCTATCAAAATATTGCCGCCAAAATATCAGCTGGAGAATCTCTCACTCCTGCCGAACAAAGTTATATTGGCTACGAGGCGATCGAGCTTTTACCTACCGAGCCAACCATTGAATATCGCGACGAATATAGTCCAGAAAGCGAATTCTTTGCCTTTATCAGTGAAGAAGAAGATACGGTAGAAATTGAACTGTTTAAACCCAATACTCAAGATTGGGGTTATGATGTGCCCATCCTAGGGTCTAGTACGACTAACCCAGCTCTACTTGGCTCTTTGCGTCCAGATGAAGTGGTTGATTTTATCTCTACCCTGCATAATTTTCCCTCCCATCCAATTCAACTAATTTACGATTTAGTTTACGGTCATGCCGACAACCAGAGCGAGCTTTTAATTCCTCGAGAGTTCCTCAAGGGACCCAATATGTATGGTCAAGATCTCAACCATCAACTGCCTATGGTCAGAGCGATCTTACTAGAAATGCAGCGTCGCAAGATTAATACCGGTGCCGACGGCATCAGAATTGATGGAGGTCAAGATTTCCGCTTCTTCAATCCCCTCTCTGGCAGGGTAGAACAGGACGATGCCTATCTGTTGGAAATGAGCAATATCGTCCAGGAAATTGAGGGTCATAAACGGCTGCTCTGCACGATTTTTGAGGATGGTCGTCCCTGGCCCGAAGAAGGTTGGGAAGAGAAATCGACCTATCGCGAACTAATCGAGCTGAAACCAGAATCTTATCAGTGGGGACCCTTGATTTTTGCCCATAATACTCCCAGTATCAAGGGTTTTTGGCATAAAAAGTGGTCGAGGGTGCTAGAGGTAATGACCATTGGTTCTCACTGGATTACTGGCTGTGGTAATCACGATACTGTGCGAAGGGGCAACCAAATCGATGCCGACCAAGCAATCAACTGGCATTTGGGCAAGACTCTACCCGAAGTGCTACACAATGCCTACGATAATCCAGCGGTAACTCTTTGGGTTAACTGTTTTAGTCCTGGTTTACCGATGGACTTTATTAACGCTACCATGCACGCACCATGGCTATTCTTCCGCAATACTGACGAGCAGTATGGAGTCAAGGTGGTTTCGGAGGAAGTCGGGTTTTTAGATTGGCAAATTAGCCCCACACTATATCGCCAAAATCACTGTTTCCCGCGCTTGAAATCTTTGGGTTTTAAACAATTAAAGCAGCTTAAGCAGTTTGGTACTGCCTTAAATCATGCGATGGTTCAACAGGACTATAATCTGGCCGAAGTAGTCGAGGTACTGCGCTCCTGTACTCATGCCGATACTCACTGTATTGAAGATCTATCCCTCCAAAGTGAATTAACCCGGGGGGGCATGGTACGCTTTTTGAAAAAGTTAGACGAAGACCGTCTCAAAAGATTTGCCCTGATGTTTATGGAAGATTGTTATCAGGTTTGCAACGTCCAAAACTATTGCTCTCAGGTAGACTCCGCCCGATCAGAATTTAATTTAGCTACACGGAAGTTTCGCCATCAGCATACTTGGCTAGCCAACAATCTCAGCGATAAAGATAATTTCGATCGCCGGATGGAAAATGAGACAACCATCGTCCATGGTCTGCGTCATGATCAGTCTAGGAAGTCGGCAGTAGCCTTTATTGCCAATTTTGAAGGGGATGTGGTCGAAATTAATGCGTCTAAAATTCTCAAGCTCAAACTAGACAAGTGGCAAATGGAGATCGCTACTCCTGGATTGAATACAGCGGATTTAACCAAACTGAAGCTCGGTAACGGTGAGGGTATCTTATTGACTCTTTCTGCTTAATTTCTCATAATTCGGACAAACAATACTCAAATTACTTTCAAAACAGCAGGAGTCGGTCTAGAGCGATCGCCAGCTCAGGAAGAGCTAGAAGCGTAATTGTATCTCTGGTCAAATTATAGTTCGACCTATTCATATTCTATAGTTTTACATTTTGCTAGATATCTCTTGATACGATCAAAGTAGTGAATCACTCCAACACAAACTCGCTATGAACAGTAACTGGGAACCATCGCGAATTGAGCACAAAATTGGCATAAATTTTAAATACGACCAGACTCTACGTCTTGCCTTGATTCATCCTTCCTATGCCAAACTAATTCATGAACCAGAAATTAATAATCAGCGTTTAGGACTACTGGGGGAAGCGATTCTCAATTTGGTCTTAGCTAATTATGTCTACTATAATTTTTCCCATTTTACCGTTGGCAAACAAAAGGCATTAGTAAGCAAGCTAACCGAACCGGAACGACTGACTAACTTTTGGTACGACTTGCAGCTAGGGGAATTTTATCCCTTTCTCGACCTCAAAGAAGAACGCCATCGCCTGAGGGTCAAGCAAAATAATCCATTTGAAAAAGCTTGTAAGGCTCTAATTGGCGCTATTTTTATTGATCGCGGTTTTGCTCAAACCCGTAATTGGCTCGAAAAACGTCTAATTGTGCCATTACTCAAAAAATATTTAAAGCCAGAATTAGAACCCAATCCCACTGATAAACACATTTTGTTTTTAGGAGAAAACTTACTTCAAGCCCTCACCCTCGACTATCTCTATCGCCACATTCTTTTTGTTAGCCCAAACATCCTAAAATCTCTAACACGAAAACTTACTACTAAAGATAGTCAGAATCAGTATCTCAAATCCTCTGCCCCAGCCTGGAACGATATATTTGCCGAACGCCAACAGCCCAAATCTTATAAAACCGCCCTCGCAGAAGTCTATCTTCACTTTAATGCTGACAACGGTAGATCTAGCTTCCGCAAAACCAGCGAGTACTTGGTGCAAAACTGCCTTGATAACGATGAAATAATGACTGAGGCGATCTATCTACTACAAAAAGACGGTAAGCCGCAAAAATGGATTATTCACAAAATGATGAACTATCCCAGCAAAAGATATAACGAAGGAAGAGAAAAGTACTACGAACTGCTGGGCGAATCTCACTGATGATTCTAAAAGTGCTAACTACGTGTTAACTGTAGAGGAGATTAACTATTGACAAAATCAGTTTCTAATCTTGCTTTCAAGGTAGCATTTTGCTGGAGGCGGTTGGCTTTGGCTTCGGACAGGAGGTTTGCTATTGCTGCTAAATCCTCTGATTTGGCGATACCGCGATTCGTCAAACGTAGACTAATCTTTAAGATTTCGAGACGCTGTTGGGGAGTTAAATCGATACATTCTAGGGAAGGAAATTTTAGTAAATCGTGAGCCAGTATGTAGGCAAAATTAAACTCATCTTTTTCCAAAGACGATGTCAGAAAAACTCCCCGGCCCTTTGCAAGTTCAGTATCATAAGAAATCATTTTATTCTTGAAGCTCTTAAGTTCAAAAGTAGTTGATATAGCAAAG
>JBCBIN010000117.1:0-9079 GCA_038524555.1 Cyanobacteria bacterium J06623_7
CCCTCTCACTCCCGATATTGCCAATCTTTTGGTGGAATATCTACACCAGCGAGAACAAAGTGGGGAAATATTAAAGCCAACCACACCGCTATTTGCCTCTACGGGTAATAACTCTCGGGGCAAGAGAATCTCTCGGCGCGGTATTAGAACTATTGTCGATCACTATCTCAAAGAAGCAGGATTAAAGCACGTTCCTGGGCGAACTATCTCCGCTCATAGTCTGCGTCATACGGCGGGTACCCTCGCACTGCGATCAGGTGCAGATTTACGTCAGGTGCAGGATTTACTCGGACATAGCGATCCTCGCACTACCAGCATCTATACCCACGTTGGCGATCGCTGGGAAAACAACCCCGCTCTCAAACTCAATATCGATATTCCCTCAGTTTAATTGCTCGTTAATTCAAATAATTTGGCTTCATCATAATTGCTCGCTCGTTTTCGCCGTCGCTAATTTGCCCATCCGTAAAAAAATTAACAATTTTTGGGGATCAAACTGGGGGAAGATTAACTAATAACAGATTTTTTTAACAATAGTCTTAAGGCGATCGTGTACTACTCTCAAGTTCCCGAAATTGATGTCGAACAGTTGGCAACTTTAATGGCTTCTAATCCGTCACTTCAGCTAATTGACGTGCGGGAACGCAGCGAGGTCAGTCTGGCCTATATTCCTGGTTTCGATCTTTATCCCCTGAGCGAATTTGAGCAATGGTCGGAGAAAATCTTAACCGAACTGCGATCGGAAGCAGAAACAATTATTATTTGCCATCACGGCATGCGGTCGGCGCAGCTTTGTCAGTGGCTGAGTATGAGAGGGTTTAGCCAGGTAAAAAATGTGCAGGGGGGAATTGATGCCTATTCTCGCTTTATCGATTCCAGCATCAGGCGTTACTAACGGACTGTAGAAAATCTATAAAATGCACTATACTTTAGCCAAAATTTAGCTTCAAAATTTAAATCTATCTTAATAATTACTAATTTATTTATTATTTATCTTTAATGACTAAGCAATCAGAACTTAATCCCAGACATCAAAATATATTAAAAGCTACCATAGAACACTATATCGCCACTGCTGAACCGGTTGCGTCTAAAACCTTAGCGAAAGAATATGACTTTAACGTCAGTTCGGCTACCATTCGTAACGTGATGGGACGTTTGGAAGAAGCAGGTTTGCTATATCAGCCCCACACATCAGCGGGAAGAGTCCCTTCCGACTCTGGCTATCGTACCTATGTCGATCGCCTAATTGTGACTGACGATCGCGCCGAGCGCAAAATTCAGCGAGTGGTTCAGCAAGAGTTACAGACAGCTAGAGCTAGCTTTGAAGCCTTAATTCAACAGGCAGCTAAAATACTGGCAGCTTTGAGCGGTTATATTGCTCTAATAACTTTGCCGCAAAATGCGAATAGTACCCTCTATCATCTCCAGCTAGTGCGGGTAGCGGTAGATCGGGTCATGTTGATTGTGGTTACCGATGCCTATCAAACTCAATCTATTTTGTTGGAGTCTCCTCTATCTGCCGAAATGGATGAAATAGAGAGCGAACAAGAACTACAATTACTCTCAAATTTTCTAGACCGAGAACTGAAAGGATCTTCCCTAACAGATCTGACTACTTTTGACTGGACTAAATTAGACCCGGAGTTCACTCAATACAATAGCTTTTTCGCGGCTTTATTAGAACGCCTCAAGGCAGTTTTACAGAGTCAAAATTCTAGCCCGATGATTATGCACGGCGTGGCCGAACTGTTACGTCAGCCCGAGTTCTCTCAGCTACAGCAGGTACAGACTTTACTATCGTTACTCGAAGAACAGCAGGATAAACTATCCCCCATTATCTTCACCTTTCCCGAATTAGGCTCCATCGAGCAGGTAAGTATCAAAATTGGGACAGAAAATAGTCTCGAACCAATGCAAGCCTGTACTTTAGTTTCGGCTAACTACTATCAAGACCATATTCCTGTGGGTAGCGTCGGTGTCTTAGGGCCAAAAAGAATGCTCTATGAAAACGCGATCGCCCTGGTAAAAAATACCGCTGACTATCTGTCTAATCCCTTTAAGCTAGTTGCTTAACTACAAGGCGGAGACTTTATCTAGCTATAGCATTTCTTTGTTTGGTGAAGCACAGTAATCCCTCTAATTGGTCAAAGGGTAAAGGGAAAGGAATTTTCGCTTATTTGAAAAATTCGCCTGACATACCTCATTAATCTGAGAAACGCTATAGCTGCTCTTTGATTACGTCAATTAAGCTCGAACCACCCCAGACTACGGCAATTAAAATTGAGGCTGAAACTGCCAAACCTAAGGCGCAAAGAATCAAGCCCAGCAGACTAATTGCTCCATCTTCTTCAACCAAACCAAATCCCGTCACAAATATACCAATGGCTGGAAGAGTATTGGTTCCCGGAATCGGTATCATCATCGAAATTGACATAATCGCGATCGCCACACCAATTACAATCCGCCCGGAAAGACTCGTACAGATCGAACTAAGGCGGGGTTTAGTTAGAGCTTCAATTCTTTGTAGCCAGGGATTACCCTTTTTAATCAAGCCACGAACCTTATCTAGGGACATCGAGCCATTCATGATTTTCTCCGGTAACCACGGGCGATCGCGACCAATAATTAGTTGAATAGCCAAGAAAAACATAGCGATACCAAAGGGGATCGAGTATCCTGGAGCAGGAACGGGTAAAGCCGAAGGTAAAGCTAAAATTACAAATAAAAATCCAAATATACTTTCCCCTGCCAGATTCAAAATTTCTGCTAGAGTAACTTTTTTATCTCTTGCTTCATCAAAAAAATAGCGATTTAATTCTACAGAAAGTTTTGCCATCGGTTTAAAAATCGTAATTTGTTAAAAGTAATAATTTACTAAATATAGACCTAAAAATTTCTATTTATAAAAAAAAGGTAAGCAACGCACTAAGGCTCTAAAGGATTTCCTTCAGTCACACTCGCTTCGCGTCGCCCACCCTCTTGATTTATTTGCAGGCTTATAGCCTACAGCTCAGAGCTTATAGCTTTCTAATACTTATAAGCATCAGTTTTGAAAGGTCCATTCATCGGTACGTTGATATACTTCGCTTGCTCTTCCGTTAGCTTAGTAATTACACCATCAAAACCAGCTACCATGTAGCGTGCTACTTCTTCGTCGAGATGCTTGGGCAATACTTCTACAGTGATTGCACCGGCTTTATCGGCATCAGACTTATCGGCAAACTTACGCTCGTACAAGAACATTTGTGCTAGTACTTGGTTGGCAAAGGAACCATCCATAATTCTGGAAGGGTGTCCAGTAGCGTTACCCAAGTTAACCAGACGTCCTTCAGAAAGCAGTAGCAAGAAGTCTTGAGGATCGTCGCTACGGTATACCTGATGTACTTGAGGCTTAACCTCTTCCCAACGCCAGTTCTGACGCATATAGGCAGTATCGATTTCGTTATCGAAGTGACCGATGTTGCAAACTACCGCGCCTTTTTTCAAAGCGGCAAGCATATTAGAGTCACAGACGTTGAAGTTACCAGTAGCTGTAACAATCATGTCTAAGGAACCCAAAAGCTCTTGATTAATGCTGTTGGCAGTACCATCATTCTCACCGTTGATGTAGGGAGATACAACTTCAAAACCATCCATACAAGCCTGCATCGCGCAGATCGGATCGACTTCGGCAACTTTAACAATCATGCCTTCTTGCTGTAGGGAAGCAACAGAACCCTTACCCACGTCACCATAACCAATTACTAAGGCTTTTTTACCAGCCATGAGATGGTCTAAACCACGCTTAATCGCATCATTGAGACTGTGGCGACAACCGTATTTATTATCGTTTTTAGTTTTAGTTACAGCATCGTTAACGTTAATCGCCGGAACTTTTAGTTCGCCAGCTTCGAGCATTTCCCAAAGACGGTGCACACCAGTAGTAGTTTCTTCGGTTACGCCGTGAATGCTGTTGAGCATTTGTGGGTATTTTTCGTGGATATGACCAGTTAAGTCGCCGCCATCATCCAAAATCATGTTGGCATCCCAAAGTTCACCATCGACACCATGGCAAGTTTGTTCAATACACCAGATATATTCTTCTTCAGTTTCTCCTTTCCAAGCAAAAACAGGGATTCCTACTGCGGCGATCGCTGCAGCTGCATGGTCTTGAGTAGAAAAAATATTACAGGAAGACCAACGTACTTCAGCACCTAAAGCAATTAGAGTTTCGATCAAAACAGCAGTTTGGATCGTCATGTGAATACAGCCGATGATTTTGGCACCCTGCAAAGGCTTGCTCTGACTGTACTTATTTCTAATCGCCATTAGTGCGGGCATTTCACCTTCTGCGATGGAGATTTCTTTGCGTCCCCAGTCCGCTAGGCTAATATCCGCTACTTTATAGTCTTGAATATTTTGTTTTTCTTTTGTTGGTGCTTGTGAAACCATATTTTTTGTTAGCTAAAGTACTATTTTTAATCTGCTCTTTTTCCATTGTGCTACTTTAAGCTTCAAACCGAAACTATTGTCGATTTAAGTGACTATCAAACTAGAGATGGTAGCAACAGTGTCTGTCTACCCGGACACAATGAACTAGAGCTAATCTACAATTGATCGGATTAATGCGTATTTTATCAGTCCAGGTTGAGCCGTTCTGTTATCAAACCCCAACATATTGTAGGGACCTGAATATCGAAGCCAAAATCTCAGCACAGACAAATTATTAAGTAATATAACACAGTCATTAAAGCAGAAACTACATTTAGACGTAGATCTAGGTCAGTCAGAATTGAGTAGCGTTCTAAGTCCTAGAAATTATCCTCCCCAATCTCGATACAATAAACAACTGAACTAAACAATTGCAGACAAGAGGTATTTCGTGAGTGTTAGAGTAAGGATTGCTCCTTCACCAACAGGTAATTTACATATCGGGACGGCTCGGACGGCCGTATTTAACTGGCTTTATGCCCATCACCATCAAGGGACTTTTGTGCTGCGGGTAGAAGATACAGATGCAGCGCGATCGCGACCTGAATATACGGAAAATATTAAGTCAGGATTAGCATGGTTGGGGCTAAACTGGGATGAGGGTCCTTTCTTCCAGACTCAACGCTTGGATAAATATCAGCAAGCAGTACAAACTTTGTTAGACAAGGATTTGGCATATCCCTGTTATTGTACCCTCGCCGAACTCGAAGAGATGCGAGCAACGCAAAAAGCCATGGGAAAAGCTCCTGGCTACGATAATCGCCACCGTAACTTGAGCGAAGAAGATAAACAGGCATTTGAGGCAGAGGGACGCAAACCCGTAATTCGCTTTAAAATCGACAGCGATCGCCATATTGTCTGGCAGGATGCTATTCGCGACTCTGTATCCTGGCAAGGGTCAGACTTAGGCGGAGACATGGTAATTGCCCGCGCCGCCGAAGGTGATGAGTCCTACGGACAGGCTCTATATAACCTGGCGGTAGTGGTCGATGATATTGATATGCAAATTTCTCACGTGATTCGCGGCGAAGACCATATTGCTAACACCGCCAAACAAATTCTGCTTTATGAAGCCTTGGGTGCAGAAGTGCCGATTTTTGCCCATAGCCCCTTAATTTTGAATCAAGATGGTAAAAAGCTCTCGAAACGGGATGGCGTTACCTCCATTGATGATTTCCGCCAAATGGGTTTCTTGCCCGAAGCATTAGTCAACTATATGACTTTGTTGGGCTGGACTTTTCCCGACTCGACTCAAGAAATCTTTAGCCTAGAAGCCGCAGCGCAGGAGTTTCAGCTAGAGCGAGTTAATAAAGCTGGAGCAAAATTTGATTGGGATAAACTCGACTGGATTAATAGTCAGTATTTGCATAAAATGCCCGCTGACAAGCTAACCGATTTATTGATTCCTTACTGGCAAGAGGCTGGATTTGATACCGATAGTAAAGATCGGGCTTGGCTAGAACATTTAACCGCTCTAACTGCGCCAACACTCAATCGGCTGACCGATGTAGTTAAAGAAACTAGCGTCTTTTTTGCCGACTCGGTGGAATATGCCGCTGAAGCGATGGATTTACTTCAACAAGAAGGGGTAACGGCAGTAGTTCAGGAGATTATTGAGGGGGTAAACAATAGCGATGGTATGACTGAAGAGGATGCTAAAGCCCTCATTAAACAGGTCACCAAAAGCCAAAAAGTCAAGAAAGGTCTGGTAATGCGATCGCTCAGAGCTAGCCTGACGGGAGAACTACATGGCCCCGACTTAACTCAAACTTGGTTACTGCTCAATCAACAGGGTGCAGATAAAACTCGTTTGGAACAAACTCTAAGCAAGATTTCAGACTGATTAGCTGGCTCAGAAATAAAAGATAAAGCTAAATAAACATCTACTAACAAGGCGATCTCTTTCATTTAGAGTGATCGCCTTTTTCTGTTTAATTCTTTGATACGGAAGTTGAACCTTTCAGCTTGAATAAACGTCGCTTATAGTAGAACAGAATAACTAGTAACAATGTCCCAGCCCCTAGTCTCCATATGTGGAGGGATATCCTTTAGGAGTTCCCACTACTAATAACTTAAAAGACAAGCTAATTAATTAGAATAACTATAAGTGACTCAAGCTATTTTTAAATCTCAATATTTTTTTTACCGTAAATATCTGGCTTTATTCGCCAAAATTAGTGGCGCTTGCTGCCTGGCAATGACGATCCATAACCACCCGGCTAATGCTCAAAATACCGTGGCAATTGATAGCAATACGATTGCCCAGCCTCTAATTATTAGAGGAACTAGCAATGGCAGTATTAAATCGGCAGAAATTGCGCGAACGGAAAATACTCCCACTGGCTTTTGTGATGGCTATGTAGATGCTCGACCCAATCATTTATTAGAAATTGAGTCTTTTCTAGAATCTTTGCGGTTAGAAGTCAAAAGTTCCGTAGATTCTACTTTAATGGTGGAAGGTTCTAGCGGTGTTTGGTGTAACGATGATTCTAGTAGCGCTAATCCGATGATTGAAGGACCGTGGCAGCAGGGACTATACAAAGTTTGGGTGGGTTCCTATCAAGCTGACAAACAAAATAACTACCAGATCGAGATTACTGGCAAATAATAATGATGCTCATGGCGATCGCCAGCCTAGGTTAATTTGATCGACCCCTTCCTGATATGATGGACTGGCGTTTAGTTGATGCGGTTACAGTCAGGGTATAAGTTGTGGCTTTTAAGATTGGTTTATTAGGTTACGGCACAGTAGGTACGGGAACGGCAGAGATTATCTTAGATTCTGCTGGACGAAATAGTCTGCTACAGGAAATCGAGATTGCCCAGGTAGGAGTGCGAGCGCTCGATAAACCGAGAATGCCCCAGTTGCCCGAGGGAGTTCTGACTACCGACTTAGAATCGATTGTTACCAACCCTGAGATTGATATTATTGTCGAGCTTTTGGGCGGACTAGAACCATCGCGAACCTTAATTCTTAAAGCGATCGCCCATGGAAAGCACATTGTTACCGCCAATAAAGCCGTAATTGCCCGTCATGGCGAAGAAATTTTTACCGCCGCCAACAAAGCCGGGGTTTATGTCTTGCTAGAAGCAGCTGTAGGCGGTGGGATACCGGTAATTAAACCTCTCAAGCAGTCCTTGGGAGTAAATCGCCTCCAAACTGTAATTGGCATTATCAACGGCACGACTAACTATATCCTGACCCAAATGACCCAGGAGGGAGCCGACTTTGCCGACGTGCTAGCCGAAGCGCAAAAACTGGGCTATGCCGAAGCCGACCCGACTGCCGACGTGGATGGTTATGATGCTGCGGACAAAATTGCGATCCTGGCGGCGATTGCTTTTAATGGTCGAATCGAGCGGGATGGAATCTCCTGTGAGGGGATAAGACAGATTACCGCCACCGATATTAGCTATGCTCAAGATCTGGGATTCGTAATTAAATTATTGGCGATCGCAAAGCGTGGACGGAGTTCAATCGCCAAAGCCAACACCGCCGATGATTCCCTTCAGGTACGCGTCCATCCTACCTTAATTGCTCTCGATCATCCCCTCGCCAATGTCAATGGAGTTTACAACGCTATCTTAGTTGAAGGAGAACCCCTCGGACAGATCATGCTGTATGGCCCGGGCGCTGGTAAAGGTGCTACGGCTAGTGCAGTAGTATCAGATATAGTTAATCTTGTCGGATTACTGCAAACGAGTCAAACAGAGCGCCAGCTCGATCCAATGCTTAGCTGCTCCCACGAACAGTACAAAGAACTTACGCCCATTGCCCAAATTCAGAGTAGGTTTTACGCCCGTTTTCTCTGCCAGGATGTTTCTGGGGTCATCGGTCATCTCGGCACTAGCTTCGGCAAACACAATGTTAGTTTAGAGTCCGTAGTTCAGATCGGTATTCGCGATCGCTTAGCAGAGATTGTTGTAGTAACTCACGACGTACAAGAGGGTGATTTTCGTACTGCCCTAGAAGAAATCAAAAGTTTAGAGTCTATTGACAGTATTCCTAGCATTTTAAGAGTGCTTTAGGGGCAACAAACAGTTAGGGCAGTCCTAAAGGATACCGCTTCGCATATTAGAGCAGTTAAGACAGTTAGGATAGTTAGGACAGTTAGAGCAGTTAGAGCAGTCCTAAAAGATACCGTGATGAAGATCGATTTTCCCTGTTTCATCTACTCTCTTCCTGTCGGTAAATTTAATGAGCCAAATCATAAGCTCAAACCCAAAATTTACAGTTAATAGCGCCCTGTCTTTTGGTTACAAAAGTTAACACTAGTCAATTCGCTGCCAGTTATCAAAAAGCGATCAACAATCGCCAAATGCTGAAAATAGAACTACTTTTTTAGCTTGAAGTTCATGCGTAATCCACCAAAAACAACTTTATTAGAGCTGTCGTTAATAATACATAGTTCTTAATAAAGTGACTCAGAAAGCCCGAAAAGATTTACGCTAAAGTCTGAAGTATAAGTAAACACCTAATTAAAAGTAAACATGAGTGTAACGGCAAGTGGTGGCAGTTCATTAGCCCGTCCTCAACTCTATAAAACGGTGGCGGTGTCGGCAATCTTGCAGGCAGAGCAACAAGACCGCTATTTAGAAAAGGGCG
>JBCBIN010000118.1:0-9066 GCA_038524555.1 Cyanobacteria bacterium J06623_7
GGCCGACTAGCCCATATTCTCGCCAAACAGGTAAACCAACACCATGACGGCGTTGAACTTGAAATAAACGAGTTCTCAGTTCTCGAATAGTCGAGCTATGGTCGCCAGATTTTTTTACTCCTAACACTTCTAATACTGCCGGTGGCGGGGGAAAATCGCACCAGACATCCGCTCGAGGGGTTTCGGTAATGAGGGCACAGACGGTAGCTGCCAGATGATGAGGTTCGAGATGTTCTAGTTCCCCAGAGACAAAGACTAAAGCTAACCATAGCTCATTATCACCGCGAATAGTGGCGGCAGCTTGACCCAAAAAGGTTGGGCTATATTCCTGGAGGGCTTCAAATTCTTGCAGGACATTAATTAGGTTGAGAAACTCCGACCAGTAGTAAGACTGATTTGATTTATGCTTCTGATATTTAATCTGGGTTTTATTGAGCTTTTCCCGTAGCTGTAAACGTTTTTGATGTTTTTTTAGTAGCTTATTTGGATTTTCTACCTGTTGGACTGGGTGACGGTCAATTTCTTGCTGAACGCTATCCAGCTTTTGCTGCTGTTCGGTAACTTCTGGCGCGGGGGGGGCGGGGATAAAGCGATCGCCAATTTGTTTGAGTAAAATAGCGGTGGATTCCTCTCCCTGACGCCATTTCCCCAGTTTGGCATTATCCAAGGGAGGAAGTTCGACAACGAGTTCCGTCTTGTCAAAAGTACCTTCGTTAATTTCGCTGACGTCGGCATGGGCGGCAAGGTACCAGTAGTTATCTGCCCCTAAACAGAGGAGATAGGGTGCACGTCCCGAACCGGGAATTTTATCGATTAAGATTGCTGCTAGAGGAGAACTGACGCGAATGTGCTTGCCTTTTAAGCCGATGATGCGACCCGGCTCAATTTGGGAAATTAGGGGTTTAATTTGGTTCTTGCGGTTGACCTCTGCTTGCTGCTGTAAGATTCCTAGTAGCCGCTGCTCTTCTTTCGCTCGTTCCCGTAATTTTTCATATCCTGCCAGCTTGCCCGGTGCTACCGATGCTAGGGAAATATCTAATTTAGCTAATTCGGTGCTGATTTCGGCGATCGCTGTTTGTTCTGGGGCGAGTCGTTTTTGGGACAGATATTCCGCAAAGCTGCGTTCGAGTAATTCTTTAACTTCCGGCAGACTGTATTTTTGCAGTAAATTGAGCACCATGCCATAGGAAGGAGTAAACCAGCTTCTTAAAGGTTCGGCAGTAGAAGTTGCCAAAAATGCCGCTTCTTTTGCGCCCTCAAAGGGAGTTTGTAGGGTAACGACATGACCGACTTTATCCTTACCCCGACGACCAGCACGACCGGATATTTGCAGAAATTCGGATGGACTGAGCATACTATGTCCACCATCGGTACGTTTGGATAAAGCAGACATGACAGTAGTGCGCGCGGGCATATTGATTCCAGCAGCGAGAGTAGCAGTAGCAAAGACGATTTTGACCAGTCCCATTTCAAACAGCCTCTCGACTAGTTCTTTCCAGGCTGGGAGTAATCCTGCGTGATGGGAAGCGATTCCCCGCATCAGTGGTTCAATTTGGTCGATCCGGGCAATTTGAGAATTTTCACAGAGAAATTGCCACAGTAAGTATTTTTGATTGGGATTTGCCTTCAAGTATTGAGCCAAATTATCTTCTGCGGCTTCATTATTGGCTAAATAATCTCGCAGTAGGGGTACTAGCTCGGGGTTTTCGGTCTTAAAATGCTCTACCAGTGCTGTTTGGAGATCGATATTATTGTGTAAAAAGAAATAGAGCAGAATCCGCTCGATTTGCTGTCCTTCTTCGGGAGTTACTAGAGCGATCGCATCAATGGTATCTACGGCTTTATCACAACCCCTACGGCTAAAGATAATATAAATTGCCGGCAGCATGTCCTTCTGGTGCAGCCGCTGAACTACCTGATAAATTTTGGGACAGTCCTTTACCTTCAAGCGCTTAGGCTTTTGCCCCTTGCGAGCGCGAGATTTGAGCTTGGGATTAATTTCAGTTTCCGCCTGATTTAACAGCCGATGAATTCCCTGGCGATCGCAGAAATAATATCTTAGAGGTACGGGACGAAAATTGGAGTTGATCAATTCGCACTCATACCGGGTAGGGTTACCGGGATTAGAATTACGCACCTGAGCAATCCAGTCGGTTAATTCTTGAGGATTACCAATGGTCGCCGAAAGAGCTACGAGCTGAATTTGCGGTGGACAGTAAATAATCGACTCTTCCCATACCGTACCCCGAAAACGATTGCTGATATAGTGACATTCATCTAGCACTACCGCCTCGACATCTGCCAAAGATGTACCCAATTGACCGATGGGAGTCTCGTAGAGCATATTCCGGAAAATTTCCGTGGTCATGATGACAATGCTGGCATCGGGGTTAACGATCGTGTCTCCGGTTAATAAACCAATTTTGCGTGAGTCTCCCTGCCCGAATTGTTCCTGAAAATCACGAAACTTTTGGTTAGATAAAGCCTTTAGGGGGGTGGTATAAAATACTCGCTTACCATGGCCTAAAGCTCGATGAATCGCATACTCACCAATTAATGTCTTTCCCGAACCTGTAGGAGCGCAGATAACTACAGATTTTCCGGCGGCGAGGGCGGCGATCGCCTGATGTTGAAATTTGTCTAGTTCGAAAGGAAATAATTCTTGCAGATTTAAGTCAGAATTAGAGGCGATAAGATTCACAAGTAGTTCTATAAAGTCGGACTCAAGGTCACTATACTGGATCGATCGATTCTTTCTATTGTGACACTTTTATTCCAGCTACGCCCAATCTAGCCGGCGAAAAAACGCCAGCTAAAAACAGGGTTCATGAATCTTGTTTGAGTACTTGGTAAAAACTATTAATTTTTTATTGTTTTGCGTCAGATCGGTAACTTGAAATGAAGCTAATTTAAGCGTTGGTCATTAAGTAATGTTGCACAATAGGCTATTCTTCGTCCTAAAGGATACCGCTACGCATATAGCTCTCAGCTCTCAGCTCTCAGCCTTTTTAATTTGTATATTTTTTCTGAACAGATAAATAAATTACAAATAGCATTACGTATCTACCAACGCCCTCATTCACATTAGACATAACAATGTTTAAGGACAGTAAAGGGTATCTCTCGTATTGTTGCCTGTAGTCGGATTGGTGCCGCTAGCAACTTCACAAAGCTTGCTTTCTGTTGTGGGGCTGAGCAAAGCATCGGTAAAATCAGCACCGGTAATTGTCGCTTCATTCATTAACGCATTGGTTAGATATGCCCCTGTCAATACGGCATTGGTCAAGTTCGCCCGAGTTAAACGTACCGACTCTAGACTGGCATAGCTTAAGTTTGCGCCTTCAAGGTTAGATTGTGCTAAGTTTGCGCCAAAAAAACGTACTCCCGTCGCGTCGATAAAGCTGAGATCACTATCTCGTAGGTTCGTATGGTCAAAACTAGCGTCCTTGAGATCTTGATGGGAAAAATCTGAATTAATTAAAGACTGTTTGTTGTAGTCGGCACTCCAGACTGGCATAGTGCCCCAAGAAATAGCAACGATTAGAGCTACGCCAATTGCCCAGCAGCTACGAAGCAGATTGCCTAGATGGGGTTTAATTTTAAGTCTCATCGTTTGATTGGATTTTGAGTAATAGCAATAAAACCACTATATAGCGTTTCGGTGTTGCCAATTTAAAGTATGAAACTGCCAAGTAGCTCGTTCGTAATTCTAAGTTTTGTAGTCGATCTGCTTGATTGCAAAACACTTTTAAAATAACTCTGTTATTTATTGCTGGGCTGATAGATAAGCCTTGGCCAGATAAAAACAGGCGATCGATTTACCATCGATGGGTTCACCATTCATAATTGCTGCTTCTAATTCCGCTGCGCTCATCAACACCACCTCAATGTCTTCGTCCTCATCTTGTTGGGGCGGATTGGCTAGCTTTTCGAGATCCTGCGCCAAGAAAGCATAGATATATTCATCCGAATAACCAGGAGCAAGGATAAATTTGCCCATATCCTGCCATTTACTGGCTCGATAACCCGTTTCTTCCTCAATTTCCCGCTTAATTGTCTCAAAAGGCGATTCGTTAGCTTCAACAGTCCCGGCAGGAAATTCTAGTAGTCTGCCTTTAACAGTAAAGCGATATTGCCTGACTAAGACAAATTTACCATCTTCAGTAACCGGAACGGCTAGAGCTCCTCCCGGGTGGCGAATACATTCCCATTCCCCTTCTGCACCATTAGGCAAACGCAGCTTAATCACTTCATAGTCAAACTTGCGTCCCTGATAAGACAGTTTACGGGATAAAATTTCTGCTGGTTCGTTGCCTACAGTCATAGTCGTTCGCTCATAAATGCCGAGATTGCCCCAATATCATATCCTGGAGCCGGAGGTCTGAAGAGATAACTTGCTAAAATTATTTTAGTTCAAAGCTTTAACACCAAATAATTTAATCATGGCTGGGAAACGTAAATCAAAGCACAACTCAATGGCATATCAGGAGTTTGGTCGGGTCGAAAATCCCGCTCTCGAAAGAGCCGTTGCCGATTTACCTCCAGAACAGCAAGATTTAAGAATCCAGGCAACCAGATCGGGTCGCAAGGGCAAAACTGTCACCGTGGTAACCGGGTTGCAGCACAACTCAGAAAGTCTCAGCCGGCTGCTGAAAAAATTAAAAAGTCAGTGCGGTAGCGGTGGCACTATCAAGAACAATAACTTAGAAATCCAGGGCGACCACAAGCAAAAACTCTGGGAAACTCTGACTAAAATGGGCTATCAGGCAAAAATCAGCGGTGGCTAGACAACCTCAGCAGCAACCCCTATAGGTCTAGATCGCCAAATTCTAACTTCAACTCTCTGGCCATTAAAGCGTGAATTGCCGCTTGAGGAGTAATTTTACCCTGCAATAACTGCTGTACCTGTTGAGCAATTGGCGCTGCGATCGCTTCTGAATCGGCAATTTTAACGATCGCCCTAGTGGTGTTGACTCCTTCGGCAGTTCCTGTCATATCAGCTAAAACCTGCGTTAAAGTTTGTCCCCGACCCAGACCATAACCGACTTGATAGTTGCGCGAGAGTGGACTGTCGCAAGTGGCAATTAGATCCCCTAACCCCGATAGACCAAAAAAAGTTTCCGCTGATGCCCCGAGATGAGTGCCAATCCGCATCATTTCTGGCAAAGCACGAGTTAGTAAAGCCGCCTTGGCATTAGTACCCAAATTCATGCCGTCACAAACCCCTGCCGCGATCGCCATCACGTTTTTAATTGTGCCACCTAATTCAGTGCCCATAGGGTCTGGGTTAAGATAAACCCGGAATTTGTCTGAGGCAAAAATAGACTGTACTTTCTCCGCAGCATGACTATTTTTGCTGGCGACTACCGTGGCGGCGGGTAAACCTCGTGTGATTTCTGGCGATAAATTAGGCCCAGAAAGTACTACGAGGGGATTATGGGGCAGGAATGACTGCCAAATTTGTGAGGGAGTACGGGTCGTATCGAGGTCTAGTCCTTATGGTAGCGGTGACAATAATCTTGGTAGTTGGTAAATTGAGCACGCTTAATTTTTGTGCGGTGGGAATTACCCCCTTCATCGCCACAGCTGAGACTATGACCTCGGCATTTTGCACCACCGACTCGAGAGACATCTGGCCACGATGAGACCAAAACTGGGTCTTGCTGCCGTTATCGCCAGCGATCTTTCCTAACGCCGAACCCCAGGCTCCCGTTCCCAGAATTGCGACAATACGAGATTGAGTATGCACGAATCGGTTTCCAAGCTAATAATCTTTTTTACATCTTGCTTCTTACATAGTCTCAAAGAGATTTCCCCGTTGATGCTCGAAAAGTACAAAAATAAACATAGGCGATCGCCAAAATTTACCTAGCCCCTCAGATCCACTGCATAACTCTAAATTTAGCCATACTTCAACTTGCACACAAGAATCGAAAATGCGAGGACAAAGGTGGCAAAGTTGGCGGCAAATACGGGGATATTGTGGGTAAAAAAGCCATAGATGACCCACATCGTTACTCCCAGACAAAAGCAGAGAAACATGGCAAGGGAGATATCCTTAGTTGATTTAGTTTTCCAAGCCTGGATTGCTTGGGGCAAAAAAGAGATCGTAGTTAGCACTCCAGCTGCTAAACCGAGATAGGTCATGGGGGTCATTGGTTCCATAAGGCAGTATTAAAAAAAATTTAATTGAATCGAGGGAAATAGTGAGGACACCAAATTATTTTACCGAGATTAGCAAGATTAGATTAATCGGCTACTGCTAGATTGTCTGGCATGTTCTTTACAACCGTCTGATTAAGGTTCGGAAAACTACACTACCTAACATCCTCCATCAGCTTGCACTATGTATAGAGATGAAGTGAACCACTGAGGGGAGTCAATCAAACCAATAGTAGTCCAAAGTCATCTACACGGCGATCGATCCTGCACCCCCGGTTGCAGCTCTTAGATTGGTTCCCTCGAAGAAATAAATAAGTTTAGTTTTGTAGTTTAATTCGGAGTATTTGTTTAAAGTATGGCGAAAGTTGTTGGTATTGACTTAGGAACCACTAACTCTTGTGTAGCAGTGATGGAAGGGGGAAAGCCCACAGTTATCGCTAACGCGGAAGGTTTCAGAACTACTCCCTCAGTTGTTGCTTATGCCAAGAATGGCGATCTACTCGTAGGTCAGATTGCCAAGCGTCAGGCAGTAATGAACACTGGCAATACTTTCTATTCGGTCAAGCGTTTTATCGGTCGTCGGTACGATGAAGTTACCAACGAAACCAAGGAAGTTGCTTATGAAGTAATTAAAGACAGCAACGGTAACGTTAAGCTAAACTGCCCCGCACAAGATAAGCAGTTTGCTCCCGAAGAAATCTCGGCTCAGGTACTGCGTAAGCTCGTTGAAGATGCCAGTAAGTATCTTGGAGAAAAAGTAACTCAGGCAGTAATTACCGTCCCTGCCTACTTTAACGACTCCCAACGCCAGGCAACTAAAGATGCTGGTAAGATTGCTGGGGTTGAAGTTTTACGGATTATCAACGAACCTACTGCTGCTTCTCTCGCCTATGGTTTGGATAAGAAAAGCAACGAGACAATCCTCGTATTTGACTTGGGTGGTGGTACGTTTGACGTTTCCATCCTAGAAGTAGGCGACGGTGTCTTTGAAGTACTTGCTACTGCAGGGGACACTCACCTGGGTGGTGACGATTTTGATAAGAAAATTGTTGACTATCTAGCGGGCGAGTTCCAGAAAAACGAAGGTATTGACCTTCGTAAAGACAATCAGGCTCTACAGCGTCTCACGGAAGCAGCAGAGAAAGCGAAAATTGAACTTTCTAGCGCCACTCAGTCAGACATCAACCTACCATTTATTACTGCAACTCAGGATGGGCCGAAACATCTAGATGTATCCCTAACCAGAGCCAAGTTTGAAGAACTTTGTTCCGATCTAATCGATCGCTGTCGTATTCCTGTTGAGCAAGCATTAAAAGACTCTAAGCTGGCCAAAGAAGCAATTGACGAAGTTGTGATGGTAGGTGGTTCGACTCGTATTCCGGCGATCATCGATATTACGCAGAAAGTACTGGGTAAATCTCCCAACCAAACCGTTAACCCCGATGAAGTTGTGGCAGTTGGTGCGGCAATTCAGGCTGGTGTCTTGGGTGGTGAAGTCAAAGATATCTTGCTACTCGACGTTACACCTCTATCTCTTGGTGTAGAAACTTTAGGTGGCGTGATGACTAAAATCATTCCTCGTAACACCACAATTCCTACCAAAAAGTCAGAAACCTTCTCCACAGCGGTAGACGGTCAAACCAACGTTGAAATCCACGTGTTACAGGGTGAGCGCGAATTTGGTAAAGACAATAAGAGTTTGGGAACCTTCCGTCTAGACGGTATTCCTCCCGCACCTCGTGGCGTACCTCAAATTGAAGTTACTTTCGATATCGATGCTAACGGTATCCTGAGCGTAACTGCCAAGGATAAGGGCACCGGCAAAGAACAGACTATTAGCATCACTGGAGCATCGACTCTACCGGATGATGAAGTTGATCGCATGGTACAAGAAGCAGAATCGAATGCCACAGCGGATAAAGAACGCCGTGAAGCGATTGATCGCAAGAATCAGGCAGACTCTCTGGTTTATCAAGCAGAGAAACAGCTTAATGAGTTAGGAGATAAAGTACCTGCAGCAGATAAAGAGAAAGCAGAAGGTCAAATTAAAGACCTCAAAGAAGCCGTAGCTTCCGAAGACGACGAGAAAATTAAAACTCTGCTTCCCGAACTACAGCAAACTCTTTATAGTATTGGCAGCAGCGTTTACCAACAGGGTGAAGGGGCAACCGATGCCGCTGCTGGCGAAGCTCCTGGAGCAGAATCTACCGATGCCGCAACCGATAATGGTGACGGTGGTGATGATGTTATTGATGCTGAATTTTCTGAGACTAAATAGGTTTATCGGACGGCAGTTCGTGCTAACGGTATAGCTTAATTGAAACAGGAGGCATATCCATTGCGGTATGCCTCTATTTTTTTTCTTTTTGGGCAATTAAACTTGAGAAACCGATCGCATTAAAGCTGGCGGTATCACCCTCGTCTATTTCTGTATCACCTGTCAGGGATTCGATAACAGGAGCAACGTTGTTGAATGTAACGGATACGGTATCACTGGCTGATGCACCATCGGAGTCAGTAACTGTATAGGTAGCGGTATATTCTCCATCATCAGTATAGGTATATCGGCTGGCAATAGTTCGCTCGCTCCTAATTCTGCACCGATTAACTTGAACTGAATGGTTTTTGCCTCTTCAGGTACGGTAAAGGTTTGGGTGAAGTTGCTCAAGAACGGTGAATCTTCAGTCAGCACCGCCTGATCCTCTTCGATACCGCTTGCACCACGAGTATCCCAGGCAAAGCTATCGGTAGTAGTGTTGCTAATGCTAAAGTCACCATTGGCGATCGCCAAGAGAGGATCTGAGATTAGAGAGGCTGTTAACTGCTCCCCTAGCCCACCAACTTTGGGGGGAACTAGATCCAAGTCCCCCAGTCTTGGGGGATTTAGGGGGCTTTCTTCTGTAG
>JBCBIN010000119.1:0-9056 GCA_038524555.1 Cyanobacteria bacterium J06623_7
TCTTAATAAGCTCAGGACGAACATCACGGTGATAAATACAATTATGCCCGCTAGACCAATTCTGGCATTTAATAAAATTGAGATCAGTAATGGGGGAAGCAGTAAAAGATAGTATTTATATTTCTTGAAGTTATATAGGCAAAGACTAATCACACAGGCAACAATAATTCCCTGGACAATCGAGAGAGAAAACAGCATATCTTGGCTAACGCCAAAGCTACGAAAAGTATAAAGATCGGGTCGAAATATTTTGTCTTGAGCCGGATCGTATCCCTGAATTGTCGTGAGAATAAACATCCGCAAACCGGGCATGCCAAACATAATAATGGCTAGAAAAGATTGAATTGCCCCCACCACTACTAAACTACTAATGAATTCAGCTAAGGTTAGCTTCAGTCGGCGAATACCATAGATACAAATAAATAAAGATATGGGCAGCAGCTCGACTAAAATCATCGATTGGCTAAAGGTATGCCGTCGGGTAAAAGCCAAATCACCGGCATAAATTGTCGAAATATCGATGCTCAGAGCATAAGGTACGGAAAAAGCCAGTAAGCAAATAGCGATAAATAAATCTTTTTGCAACAGAACTTTCTGGACTTTACTTTTGTATTGAAACAGTAAAGCTACCACAGCCAAAGGTGCGATTAATTTATTAATTCCTAGGGGGACAAAGCTCAGAGGTGGAGCATATATATAGATAAATATTAGCAGGATTAGGAATAGCTTTCTACTCGATGGTATCGGTATTTTTAAATTCATTCTTTTGGCATTAATGCTCTAATTATCAACAAACGACTATTGCTATTAATAGATGATTTAGGGCTCGGATTTAAAGATTCGACCATACTGCTTAGCGCCGATTGCCAACATAACTATTAGCTTGGCTAGCTGGATGAAATCTGCGGTAGTTCTACTTAGTTTTAATAGTGTATACCAATCCCGAATAGCCGCTAGGGAATGAGCCCGCAAAATCGCATCATAAACGAGGTTAGTGTAGGTATCTTTAATAAAAATGGCTTCAAACTGTTGTGGGTCGTCTAAGTCTAACTGCCATTTATTAACTAGTTGTTTTAAACCTAAGAAACGTCTTTCTTTAGTCTTGGAAGTGCGATCGCCAAGGTGTTGGCGAAATACCAATAGAGGCTCTTCGATATAGGCAAAATCATACTCTCCGGCTAAACGATACCACATGTCCCAATCTTGAAAGCTGACTAGTTCTACATCAAATAGACCACAGTGATCGAAACAGGCTCGCCGCACGGTAACGGCACTGGTGGTTAGAGGACAAAATTTACCCCGACGCATTGCCGCGATCGCTCCTTCTGGGGGCAATCTGCCCTTAACTAAATGGCTGGGAATTACATCTGCCGACCAGCGTTTAATCAGACCGGAAAATACTAAGCCAACTTCGGTTGCTGCGTGATGTTCGAGATGGCGCTCTAGTTTATGAGGTAACCAGCAATCATCATCATCTAAAAAAGCAATTATGCTGCCCCTCGCCTGTTGAATACCCGTATTTCTCGCCGCATTTCCCCCACCGGTAGTAGAGCGATTAATTAACCGCAGGCGATCGTCCTTAAAGCTAGCAATTTTGTCAGTTAGAGCCTCGCTGTCCTGGGGATAGTCGTTAATAATTAGACATTCGAAATGATGATAGGTCTGTTCGCAGACGCTTTGCACCGCCTGAGCGAGATAATCTAAGCGTCTATAGGTGGGAATAATTACCGTAACCAGAGTATTTTCCATCAATTTTTTTTCTTGGGCGAGAGCGGGAAAGTTGATTAAGACAGAGATAGAGCTATGGCTACAGCACGCAGGGACAGTCGGTTACAGCATTTACTACTGAGCTAGAGGGCAAATTATCTAAATCTAAATTAGTCTGGGCGATCGAGTTCAAAATATATTCTTGCTGGCTCTCGTCAAAAATCTGGTAAAACTTGGCAAAATTGGGCTGCCGGATCTGTTCGTTAACTAGCTGTTTCCAATGTTCTCGCTGACGAATTAAGTTGCCGGTTACCTTAACTCGATTTTGTAGCATTGAGGGTTCGCGATCAACGCCCAAAAAGCTACAGAGTTGCTGGAGGGTAGCGTTAGGATCGGCTAATAAGTTCTCGTAGCGTATAACTAGATGATTGGGCTTATGTTGATGTTGGCTGGTAATGGCAATATCGTTACGCCAGCGGGTAACGTACTGGTCTAGTGTCCGGGGTTCACCCCAAATGGCAGGATATTTTTGGGTCATTTCATAGAGCGATGCCACTACGTCTGTTCCATTACGCACAATATGGATAAACTTAGGCGCTTCGACTAACTTTTCGATCGCATTAATTCGACGTAAATGTTCGGGGGTTTTTTCCAGCCAGTAACTCTTGCCCCGTTCGAGAGCGATGCTGTCTAAAGCCTTGATAAAGCTTTCTACGTATTGGGGAATAAAAATTGCCGGTTGGGGTAAAGAACTTTTAAACTGCGGCTGCTCGATATCCTCAAAAAAGCGATTAAAAATTCGCCGCGCCTTGATAGGGGCTAAATTAAACCGACGATAGATATAGCGATCGGCAACAATTTTTTGAAAAAACTTCGACTCGGGGAAGGAAGTAATCTGACTATGGGCAACGATTAAACTTTGCAGTAGGGTGGTTCCCGAGCGAGGACAGCCCACTAAAAAAAATCTTCCCTTAATTTTTGGCGCCATAACCTTGCCGGTACTCGATGGATTAACGATGAATTAACTGGGGCATAAATCTCTACTATAGAACCTGAAAGTAAGATATTAGGAGGGACGCAAATGCCCTACTTCTAGTCTTGTAGCTCATCGGCAACAGATGGTTCTAAAGAACGACCCATAACTCCCCCGTAACTTTTGGCTGCATCCAGGCGATCGTAATGAGACTGCGGGCGGTATTTTAAAACCCGCAGGGGTTGACTGCCCACAATTGCCAATGGTGGTACTGACTTACTGACCACTGCCCCCGCACCAATAATTGCCCCCTCGCCAATGGTTACCCCTGGAATGACCACAACATTAGTACCGATCCAGACATTGCGACCGATCACGATGGGTTTGTAGACGTATACATCGTCATAGGGCAGTCGAGTACCTTGATAGTCGTGGCTGGCAGAGTGAACGACAAAATTACGGCTGATATGAGTATTTTCGCCAATGGTAATTCCGCCCCTACCGTCTAGGTAAGCATTATTGCCCAGATGGACGTTGTTGGCGAGGTTCACTTTACTCGGAGCAATAATTTTTACCCGACCATGAAAATGTACTCCACGACCGCAGGATTGCAGCTTGGTCATGAGATAGCTGTTGTTTTCTGCCACTATCACGGAGTCGATACGAGCAATTTGGCGCGATAACCACACCACTGCCAGTCTTACTAGGTGTCTCATTAGTTAAAGTTTTATTCTCCTACAGCCCATAGCCAAGGTCTACCCTGTCGAGGCAAACATTTATTATTCACAGACTAGAAAACGACAAATAATAGCGATCGCCATACCGTTCTCTGGAACTTGCGATCCTTGATAAAACAATTGTTCACGACCGATCGTAGGACTATTTTAGAATCTCCTTTTTAATCCCGACTTTTTTTATCGGGTATGTTTGACTCGTTGATTTTGGTCGTGATAGTATCCAATTACTGTTGACGAAATAAATGTTTTACCATGACTCAGACACCTATAAAAACGACGAAGGGAAGGACTTTCACCAATTTAGTTTCCAAAGAAGGTGGCGTTAAATATCCCCTAGAGGCACTTAACGTCTGTGAAGAAACTTTTTCTCCTTTAGAAGTAGCATATGACTATGACGAAATTCGCCGTCAGGTTAGCCGTGAAAGCATTGCTGCTGGTCCAAACTCCATCTGGCGCTACAAAGCATTTCTCCCCGTAGAAAGCGAAAACCCGATTGATGTGGGTACGGGCATGACTCCCCTGGTCAAGTCCAAGCGTTTGGCTCGTCGTCTGGGTCTAAAAAATCTTTATATCAAAAACGATGCGGTTAATATGCCGACCTTGAGTTTTAAGGATCGGGTTGTATCCGTAGCACTGACTCGTGCCAGAGAACTGGGTTTCTCCACTGTTTCTTGTGCCAGTACCGGTAATTTGGCTAACTCGACCGCCGCGATCGCAGCTCATGCCGGAATGGACTGCTGCGTCTTTATTCCCGCAGATTTAGAAGCCGGAAAAATCATGGGCACCTTGATTTATAACCCCACATTGATGGCGGTTAAGGGTAACTACGATCAGGTAAATCGCTTGTGTTCGGAAGTTGGTAATAGCTATGGTTGGGGCTTCGTCAACATTAATCTACGTCCCTACTATTCCGAAGGTTCAAAAACTCTTGGGTTTGAAGTTGCCGAACAGCTTGGTTGGGAATTACCAGACCATGTTGTTGCACCTCTGGCATCGGGTTCTCTGTTCACCAAAATCTATAAAGGCTTTAATGAATTTGTCAAGGTTGGCTTAGTCGAAGATAAGCAGGTACGCTTTAGCGGTGCCCAAGCAACAGGTTGCTCCCCTATTGCTCAAGCCTTTAAAGAAGGAAGAGACTTTGTAACTCCCGTCAAGCCAAATACGATTGCCAAATCCATTGCCATTGGTAATCCAGCGGATGGCTACTACGCTTTAGATATCGCTCGCAAGACTAATGGCAATATCGAAGACGTGAGCGATGCTGAGATCATTGAGGGTATGAAGCTACTAGCAGAAACTGAAGGTATCTTTACCGAAACTGCTGGCGGTACGACTATTGCCGTCCTCAAGAAGCTAGTGGAAGCGGGTAAAATCAATCCAGACGAAAAAACCGTGGTCTACATTACCGGTAACGGCTTAAAAACTCAAGAAGCTGTCCAAGGCTACGTTGGCGAACCTTTAACCATCGAACCCAAACTCGATAGCTTTGAACGCGCATTAGAGCGATCGCGTACTTTAGAGCGTCTTGATTGGCAGCAGGCTAGCATCTAGCATTTGTCACTAGACATTGAACATTAAATATTAAATATTGACTATTCACATCATTCACTATTTCTCAAGCGAACATGACCGTTAAAGTATTAGTTCCAACTCCGCTGCAAAAATTCACCAATAATCAGGCAACTATTGAGTGTGGTGGCAGCAATATCGATGAGCTTATCGATGCTCTTGAAAGCAACTGCCCAGGTATTAAGGCTCGCATTTGTGATGAAAGCGGCAAACCCCGTCGTTTTCTCAACCTTTACGTTAATAGCGAAGATATTCGTTTTTTAGAAGGTACCGATACGGCGCTCAAAGATGGTGATGAAGTGAGTATCGTTCCTGCCGTTGCCGGTGGCTAGATATGGCTTGAAAGATTTACAGATTTCGTAACAGTGTAATGGAGGTTAGCTTAGTTGCTGACCTTTTTTTTGTCTGGAATTAGTTCGCTAGCAAGATTATTAACCGGTTAACGATCAAGCTTTTTCGCCGCACCCATCATTTGTCCGAGAAAAGGTAAGCCAATTAGCGCCGGAATAAAATAGCGAGAGGTACACAGCAATCCTAAAGCCGCACCCGTAGCTTCTGGGAGGTAGTCGCGATAGAAATAAATAATTGCCGCATCACGAGTACCAATCCCGGCAAAAGTTAGAGGTAATAACCCCGCTAAAATTGATAGAGGTGAAAGTGCCAAGCTAACTAAAAAAGGAGCGATCGCTCTTAAAGCCAAAATAAACAGCCAAATCTGTAGCAGGTGCAGGAACCAAATAAAAATAGAGGTAGCAGCGATTTTTAATAACTGTCGTCGATCCGACCAAAAATAATTGTGCATCTCGTCCCAGCCAGTCTGCATCTTTTGTAGTTTTAAGCTTAGTTTTTGAGGCGTTAATTTAGTGACGATGGTAAAAAATTGCCGGGCAAAAGTGAGAGAACCAAGCATTAATAAACCCAAACTCAGTCCTAAAGCTACGCCGCCAGTCATAACCCAAAAAAGACTATCTTTTGCCGGATAGATCAGTAAGCCAAACACGCACCATAGCAGCAGAGACAGTAAATCACTGGCTTTTTCAAAAATCGAAATTGATAGTGCCAAACTACCGCTCAGACTTGATCGCTCCGCCATAAAATAAGATTTAACCAAATCACCCATCTTCGAAGGCAAAATCATATTGAGGACACTCGCTCCTAAAATTAAGCGATTTGCTTCTATAAACCCCAAAGTCTGCTGGGGAACTAGCTGCTGTAGTCGCCAGGAGGTAACTAGGGTGATGGGAATTACCATGCCCAAACTGATAATTAGCATCGGGCGATCGCAATTTTGTAGTACTGTTAGTAACTTGGCAAAATCAATCTGGGTATAGATATAAAGTAGAATAACAACGCTGATGATAAGAGAAATAAACCGTTTGAGATTCATGCTGCGGCTATAGATAACTACTAGCTTTCTAGAAATAAACTAATCTGTTGTAGAACAAAAGTTAAGACAGTTAGAGCAGTTAGGAAGCCTAGTTTACCGTTAATTATTTTAAAGTCATGCAGGGCTTCAATGCCGATTATTCTGGTGACCATCAAATTTTGTCCGAACTATTGGTAGAAGCAAGCTATATTTTCAATTGAGTAGGATAAAGTCGGCAATCAATTAAATTTGGACAATTAGCACAACTTGGGACAGCAATTAATGAGTGAAAAACCGAAGGCTATGCCAATTTTCTCATCCTGGCTCAAGAGAGGAAAACGGCACTTTAAAAGTATTCCTATCTTAATTTGGTCGAATGCGCTGACAATTTTTATTCTCAGCATGCTGAGTATTTACGCCAAAATTAAAAGTAAAGGCTCCGGTATCGAAAGCCTGTTTAGCGATCCTTTTTCTTACAATATCTTCTATTTGGGCTGGTTTACTAGTGTTTCGGAGATTTTATGGTGTGCAGCGATCGCTATTTGTCTTTTTTCGGCGCTGCTTCTTCCTAAGTCTCGCCGTTCTTTCCAAACATTTCTTTGGGGTAGCTCGATCGTCATGCTCGTTCTATTTCTCGATGATCGCTTTCGTCTGACTTTATTGCTCTGCGAGTTTTTTGGCGTTTGTAAGCTAGTTAAATTAAGCGTATATAGTATCTATGGCTTACTGCTGGTTAGCTATGCCCTTCTTTTTCGCAATACGATTAGTCGAACTCCCTACATTCCTTTACTCATATCCTTTTTTCTCTTTGGCTTTTCTAGCGCGATCGATATTGCGCCAATTGGCAGTCGTGGTATTCATGCCATGCTAGAAGATGGAACTAAATTAATCGGTCTAATTAATCTCACCATCTATTTCTGGTGGGTTTGCCAGCATGAAGTCAAAAAAAATATAGTGCAAAAATAGCATCAGCAGTTTCCGACGGCATTTCTACACTATATATCTAGATTTTATTTAAGTTTTCTGAGAAGCTTACCAAAATTTGAGGCGAGACAAGTTCCAGTTAATAATTAACCAATGCTACAGGAGTTACGGAAAAATAGACGTAGTAATAAGCTAGCCGCAGTTAATTTAACAACTTCTAGGCTCCAATAGATCAAATGCATTGGCGTCATGGCGCTAGGCATAACTTTAGCCGTAGCAAACAAATCGAGAGACATGCCCAAGCTGCTCATTTGAGGAGTTAATACATAGGTATATACCAGAGAAATACTCAGTAAAGCGATCGCTAGCAGCACGGGTTTATTGTCTGCTTTAGAGGGAGTATCATTTCCAAAACGATAGACAAAACATCCTGCCAAAATAGTAGCTGCACAAAGCAATTCGACATGATTAAAAGTGCCAAAAATAACGTAGCTAGCGCTGGCAAAGCCTGGCTCATTCATCATGCCAGTAGTTAACATTCCTGGTACAACTAAAAAATCAAAAACTAAGCTGCCGCTGAGCCAAAATCCTAAGGCCAACATAATTGCTGTTGACCAATTTATCGATTGAGAACTACGAGAAGAAATCGCTTGCATAACAAAGGGATAAAGATGATTACTTACTCAGCTTAACCAATTAATTCATCGACCCGTATAACGAAAGGTAAAGTCTTCTAACAAAGGGATAAGCTCTAACTTACAAAGATTAAAGGGGTTTGCTATTAAGCATTTATACTTAAGAAAAGTGATCGTGCGCGCGACATTTACCGTCTCATGAATTAGAGGTAAAACACTGGTTTTAAATAGAGAATTTTGCCCATAACATTTAATTGAATTACTTGCCGGTTAATTGAGCATAATGCTGCTGAACTTCTCGAATTGAAAACAAAGCCTGAAACTTAATTCCTTTAGACTGATATAGTTCATTTCCTCCCTGTTCCCTGTCTACCAAAGCTAAGATTTGACTTACCTCATATCCTGCCGATTGCAATCTTTCTACTGCGGTAAGAGCGGAACCGCCGGTGGTGACAACATCTTCTAGGACAATAACCTTGGCTCCTTCTGGTAAACTAGGCCCTTCAATATAAGCTTGAGTACCGTGACCCTTGGGTTTTTTACGAATAATTAGAGCGGGAATAGGTTGATCTTCATAAGCAGAAACAACGCTAACAGCCGAAACCATTGGATCTGCACCTAAAGTCAAACCGGCAACGGCATCGGTATCATTCGGAAGTAGGGCAAAGAGTAAACGTCCCAATGCTAATGCTCCCAAGGCACTTAAAGTTACCTGTTTGCAATTGATATAGTAAGAACTTTTTGCTCCCGAAGAGAGGGTAAAATCACCCTCAACATAGGCATCTTTGGCGATCGCCTCTAACAGAGATTGACGCAAAATATCGGTGCTGGCTGTAGCTAGAGATGAGTTAGCAGTTAGTTCTTGGTTCATGAGTTAGCTCAAATTTAAAAAATGTAGTAAAAATATTGTTCTAGACTGTTCTTTCGCGTTTTCTTCAGCTAGGATTGAGCAGACGAAACAGTGTCTTGTAATATATACGGGCAAAACAATCTGTAAGCGTTAGTTTATTCACAAATATTAAGTAAAGTAATGTCTATTCAGTTTACTAAATTAAGTAAGGTATTAGTAATAGCTACTATTGCCAGTCTATTTGCGTTCGAAGCCAAAGCAGAAACTACCCTATCCGAAGCATTTAAAGATGCTT